>CANQYH010000034.1 GCA_947628025.1 uncultured Lachnospiraceae bacterium
CATACTCTGGCTGCCCCTCGTACAGTAAAAGACCAGCGGCAGACCGGCCGGAAGCTCCGAAAGCCGGTCGTCCAGTTCGTCGAACGGGATATTCACGGCTCCCTGCAGATGCCCCCGCGCATAGGCCTCGCGCCCCCGCAGGTCCACGAGAAACATCTGCCGGTTCTGAGCGATCCAGAAATCCAGCTGCCGCATGGAAATGATCGGATAGCGCATATTCTCACCTGTCCTTTTTTCTATTAGTATATGCGGACAGAAAAAAGCCGTCCCACATCTTACGGGACGGCCTTTCGGCGATCTTTTATCGATTGTTGCTGCTGCCGCCGCAGTTCTTGCTGCCGCCGCGGCCGCCGTTCTGGCTATTGTTCTGATTGTTATTCTGGCTGCCGTTCTGATTGCCGCCGCAGTTCTGGCTGTTATTCTGGCTGTTGTTCTGGTTCTTGTTCTGGCTGTTTCTGGACTCGTCCATATCGTAGCTGTTCTTTGCCATTGTCTGGCACCTCCTGACATAAAATGTTTTTTGTTACAGGAGTAGTATGGCTGTTTGCGGCGTCTTTATACTGCCAACGCTTAAAAATTTCCATCCGTTTTCCCATAAACCGATTGCGCCCGCACTCCAGTTATGTTATAAAAAATAAAGGAAGAGAGAAAATCTGCCGCGCACCGCAAAACCAAAGGGAGGAGAGAGCTTTCATGAAGATTTGGCCCGCAGCCGTTTTGGCTTTGACGTTGTTTTTATCCGCATGTGCCGGACGCACACCCATTGCCGGGCAATCCTCACCGGAAATCTCCGCCGCAAACGATGCGGACGTCTCTCAGGCAGGGACCCGGACCGCCGGTGAGGACTCCCCGGGATCCGAGTCCGTATCCGAACCGCCCGAAACAGAGCCCGTTTTAAGCGACGATACCGTTATTTTGGGAGATCTGACATTTTCCCTCTATGAAAACCGACAGGATTTCACCGCCAAGCTGACCGGCGCGGATATAAGCTATACGTACAGTGCGGTTCCCGGCTCCGATTCGTCCGGCAGCTACCGGATCGGCCAGGCGCTGACTGCCTATTTTGAGAATGATATCTGCGTGCGGTTCCGGTTCTGGAATGAAGCGCCCCAGACAGGCCGGGGCATTCGTAAAGGCGATTCCTACGCGCAGATGACAAAACAGTACGGAGAGCCCCACGACCAGTACACGCTTCATTATAAAGGCGAATATGACGCATACGTTTATTCTTTCGATGATTGTGTCTGTGAGTTTGGGATCGCGCGTACCGCGCCGGATGCAGATTCTTTCTATAATATAGACGTCTATATTCCGGACCTGTTTCCTGCCTACACCGATCCTGACTGAAGCCGGAAAATGAAATCCCATATCCATCCGGCCTCAGTCTGCCGATCTGTAAGAAAATGAACTACTAACGCAGCAAAAGGGGGTATTTTGAATGAAGATCCGATATACGGCCGCCGTCTGGACCCTGTCTTTCTTTCTGTGCGCCTGCGCGGGCCATCCTCTGACTATCTCCGGTACTTCACCGGAAACCCCCGCTGAAAACACGGCAACCAGTTCTCCGGCTGAAAATGAGTTCATCGAAACCGCGCCCGAAAGCAGCACTGCTGAAACGGAAGCTATTTCTGAAGATTATACTGTTATCCTGGGAGATCTGACGCTGGCGCTTTATGAAAACAGGCAGGACTTCACAGCCAAACTGACCGAAGCAAATGTCAGTTATACCTATTCGTCCGGCTGCTATATCATTGATAAGGCGCTAAGCGCGTATTTTGAAAATGATATCTGCGTGCGGTTCCGGTTCTGGAATGAAACGCCCCAAACAGGCCGGGGCATCCATATAGGCGATTCCTACGCGCAGATGACCAAACAGTACGGGGCGCCCGCAGAATCTTACGGGCACCCCTCCCATGTGGCATACCGCTATGATTTTGACAAAGGCATCTGCGAATTTGGGACGTCCCATGAACCCGATTCACCGATCGACCATGTGAACGTATACATCCCCGGTCATCTTCCTGCCGACTATTACGGGCCTGAATAAACCCGGCCGCCTTTTTGGCGATAATTTCGATCCATCACGGATTCCGAAAATGTCTCCCGCGGCTACGACAGCACGTCCACGATCTTCGCAATCTTGCGGTGGTTCAGCTTCGAGACCTTGATGCCGGTCTTTTCCGTCGCCGCATGGACCACCTGGTCGTTGCCTATGTAGATCGCCACATGATTGATCTGGCCGCCGTCGCTGTAAAAGATCAGATCGCCGATCTTCGCTTCCGACACTTTCGTCCCCTCGCCAGACTGAGCCGCCGACCCATGGGACAAATTGACGCCCGCCGCTTCCCGCATCACATACATCGTGAACCCGGAACAATCGGCGCCCGTGTTGGGATCGACCCCGCCCCACACATAAGGATTGCCGACGAACTGCAGCGCGTACTCGACCACATCGTTTCGCAAGATCGTCTGCTCGTCCACGACCTCCTGGGTCGTCTCCACCAGCGTCGCGCCGTCGGATACTTTTACATATCCGGAAAACGTCTCGCCGGAGATCAGCGCCCAGCCGCCCTCGTAACTCTCGACCAGATACACCTCTTCCCGGGCGATATCCGCCACGGAAGAAGCCTCCGTATCCGGGACCTTATACACGGAAAGCGTAGGCGCGTCCACCGTCAGCATATAGCAGGAGCTGGTCTCCACCCCGATCTCCCCCACATACTCCGTCTCTCCGGCGCAGTACGCGGGCTGTGTCCCTGCCGCTGCTATAAAGCTCCCTATGCCCAGTCCCAGAAACAGTTTCCAAAGCTTTAATTTCATTTCCATTCCCCGCCAAATCTGTTACAAATTTATTAACACCATCGAGAATTATATTACTTTTTTATTAATTTGTCAACAGAAAAAGGCGATAAAACTGTTACAAACCAGTTTTATCGCCTTTTTACGACGTTTTTCGGCCGCTACCGCCGCCGTATGCTGTTCACAATTGTAATAATCAGCCACAAGACGAAGAGCGGGCCGATCAGCGGGGCCAGCAGTGTGAAAATACCGCCGACGATCGTAATGACCACATAAAGGACCAGGATCACCACCAGAAACACCATCGCCTTGCCGTACCACTGGCTGAGATCAAACAGATGGAACGGCCGCTTCTCCTGGTACGGATCGTCCTGCTGCGTATAAGAACCGCCATATCCCTGGTCCGCATAGCCTGAGTCCGTATAATCGCCATAGCCGTCGGACGCATCCCCCACAGTCGTGTCCTCGATGTTTTTCGCAATCAGCCGGGGATCTCCGATCTCAGCGATGACGTCCTCCTCGCTGCGGCCGCCGCGAACCTCGCCGTCAATATATTCCTGATAATAACGCATGTTTTCCTCGACGACCTGCGCAGGCACCGTCCCCGTCAGGGCCCGCCGTAAGGTCTGAAGAAATTCTTCTTTTCTCATTCCGTTCTCCTTTTATCGTATTATATCCGTATTCTCTGCGCGTTACGCAGGCAGTTTTACTCGATCCGTTCCTTGAGCGCCCCCTCGCGGTAAGCGGCGACCAGCTCTTTCAGATCGCCGATCTTCTCGCGCAGCTCCACGCCCAGATCCGTGTCCCGGACCATGACGCGGCTCTTCATCTTCTCCACGATCGTCACTTTCGGCGTATTCTTGCCGCCGGGACAGAACGGCTTGTGCTCCGCCAGCGCCAGATGGTGGGAGTTGTAGATCAATGTATAGCCCGCGATGCCGGTCTTGCTCTGATAGGCTTTCGACAGGCCGCCGTCAATGATATAGAGCTTCCCGCCCGCCTTGACCGGCGTCTCGCCGTCCTTGATCTTCACCGGCACATGGCCGTTGATGATATGGCTGCCTTTCGTCGGCAGTCCGAATTCCGTCAGGATCTTATCGCAGTATTCCTCCGTGACGCTTAACTGGTAATAAATGTTATAGGTCTCCTTATGCGTAGACTTGTCCTCCACGAAATAATTCTCAAACGTGGTCATCTTGTCCTTGCCGTAGACCGGAGATTTGGCCCCGCACCACAGATACCACATGAGATCCCTGGCCGCTTCCTTGCCCGGGTGGTTCTCCGGGAAGAAATAGGCGTTCTGCACGATCTGGTTCAGCGCGTCCATCATGGCTTTGCCGGAATAAGCCTGCCCGGCGAACGTCATTTCTTCGAAGCTCCCGTCCTCCCGCATCGGGATGCAGCCGTGATAAAGCAGATTGTTGTTGCAGCATTTATACATGGAACCGTGGGAATAAAGAAATTTTATGTGCTTGTGCAGCAGGGCGCTGTGCTTAAACGACAGCGCCAGCGTATGCAGCAGCTCCTCTTCCTCCCGCGACAGGGCCAGAGGGTCTTTCGGATCCACGGTCGGGAACCGCATGTCCAGCATCGGATAGGCCCGGCCGTCCACGGTCACGGTCCCATTTTCAAAATCGATCTTCTCCAGCAGGCAGCGGTGATCCATGTGGTACTCCGGATGGCGCTTTATGATCTGACCCTCGACCTTGAACTGGATAACGGCGATGGCTTTGTGCATCTTGGCGGCCAGTCCGGGATCCACGGCGTCGTAGATATTCTCGTCCAGGATATGGGGCGAGAACCGCCGGCAGGGATCGTCCCGGTAAGCGGCGGCGGCGAACATGGAGAGCGGCCGCAGATTGATCCCGTAGCCGTCCTCCAGCACATCGAAGCTGTTGTAGCTGATGGCGATGCGCAGCACATTGCAGATGCAGGCCAGATTGCCGGTGGCGGCGCCCATCCAGGAAATATCGTGGTTGCCCCACTGGATGTCCACATCGTGGAAGTGCATCAGCTCCTCCATGATCAGGTCGGCCCTGGGCCCGCGGTCGAAGATATCGCCAATGATGTGGAGACTGTCGATGGTCAGCTTCTGGATCAGCTCGCACAGGGCGCAGATGAATTTGTCCGCGATATCGATGTCGATGATCGTGCGGACGATCTCGCTGTAATAGAGCTTCTTATTCTCGTCATTATAGTCCACATGGAGCAGCTCGTCGATCACGTAGGCAAAATCCGCCGGCATGTTTTTGCGGACCTTGGAGCGAGTGTATTTGGAAGAAACCTCTTTGCTGATCTGCACCAGGCGGAAGATCGTGATCCGTTTCCAGTCGTCGGTACACCGGCCCTCCCGTTCCATCCGGGCCAGCTCCTTTTTGGGATAATAGATCAGATTCGCCAATTCGTCCTGATCCTCCTCCGGGATCACGTAGCCGAACGTCTCTTTGATCTTCTCGCGGATAATGCCGGACGACGAGCGCAGCAGGTGAATGAACGCCTCATGCTCCCCGTGGAGATCGCTGAAAAAATACTCGGTTCCTTTCGGCAGTCCGCCGATGGCCGTCAGATTGATGATCTCGCTGGCCGCCGCGCGCACGGTCGGGTACTCGCGGGCCAGGAGCTTCAAATACGCCAGGTCTCTCATTTGAACATATCCCCCCAATGTCTGCGGCCGGTCCGTACGACAGCCGGCAGACGGTTGCTTTATGGAAAAGTATACCATAAAATGCGGGACAGCACAATAGATTCAGACATTTGCGCGATATTTCCTGCCTGCGGGACTGAAAACGTCATAACGATACGGCGGTATGTCCGGGCAGACACCGGCCCTGCCCGCCTGATGCAGAGGCCGCGTTCACCATCCTGCCGGTCACGACGGATCCGCCGGTATCCTCTGCTCCGCCGCCCCGCCGGGAACCGCCGGGTCCTTCATCTGGTAGGCGCGGTAATATTCTTTCGTCTCCTGGTCCTTGACCGTTTCCGCCCGGTTGGAAGAGAGGAATTTGACCAGCTCGTAACAGTCGATCCATATCTCATGATCGCTGTCTTTCTGGGACTCGTCGAAGATCAGCTGGAGCCCGAAATGCAGATGCGCCTCATCGATGTTGTTGGTATTCTCTTTCGTGCTGTATCCGGTACGGCCCAAATAGCCGATCACGTCGCCGGCTTGGACGACGCTGCCCTCCTTGAGGGATTTGTGGTACGGATAGTTTTTGCGCAGGTGGGCGTAATAATAATATCGCTTCCCGTCGAAGCTGCGGATCCCCAGCCGCCAGCCGCCGTACTGGTTCCAGCCGATGGCCTCCACATAACCGGATTCCACGGCGATGACCGGCGTGCCGACCTGCCCCATCATATCATGGCCCAGGTGGACGCGTTGGTAACCGTAATCGCGGGACGCGCCGAAATCGTCGTAATCTGTATAGGGATAATTCTTCGCGATGGGAGAAAACGCCTTGAGGCCGTATTTCGTGACCCAGACCGGCTCCTCGGTCGGTACGGGATTTCCGGCTTCGTCCTTTGGCAATGCGAACGCCGGAGCCTGGGAACCGGGGATTTCTACCTCAAACTGTCCTACCATGCCGCCCAGCACCGCGGTGTAGGCTTCCAGATAATACGCGTAATATTTCATATCCGCCGTGATGTCCTCGATCTTCTCTCCCGCTTTCAGCCGCTCCGCCAATGTGTTGACATCGGACTCCTTGTAATAGGAAAAATCGCCGCCGTATTTCGCGCCCAGATACGCCAGGATCTCGATCCAGTTTAAATGGATCTCCGCCAGGCAGGTATCGATGTCGCAGCGGAACGCTTTTTTCATGGCCTCCTCGGTCACGCTGAAATCCACCCATTTGATGTAATCCTTTTGGAGAGCGCCGCCGCTTTCATCGGAACCGCTGTCCTGACTACCTGCTCCGCTTTGGTCTCCCGCGCCGCCGGAAGTCTCCGCAGCATTTTTTTCTCCGGCTGTCCCCCCGCCGGAACCGCCATCGCCCCCATTGCTCCCGCCGCTGCGTCCCGCTTCCGTCCCGGCCACATTCCCGCTCAGGGTCATCCGGCTCCCCCAGGGCGTCAGCATCACAAGAAGCGCCAGCAAAACCACCGATTCCAGCGCAATGACCAGATGTACCAACTGCGGCTTCCTATCCGATTCCATAAAAAGACCTCCCTCGCATCCATATGGGCAGACATGTCATTCTACCTGATATTTATGCGCCGGGAGGGCTTTTTATGTGGAATAGATCGGTTTCCATGCACTATCCTGCCCGTTACAGCTGACACATTCCAACCGCCGGAACCGGGGCATATGGTCTAATATTGGGGGGCTCTGATTACCACCGCACTGCCAATGTTGCTGCCCTGCTTTACGCGGCACCGCCTTTCGCTCAGATGGCCCCTGTCTCCATAAAGAGAACACGATTTCCGCAAAACGGCTCAGATCCGGTGAATGAAGATCCCGCTGCGCAGTTTCGGCTCGAACCAGGTGGATTTGGGCGGCATCAGAAGCCCCGCGTCGGCCACGGCAAACAGCTCCTGGATCGAGGTCGGATACATGGAAAACGCCACCGTCATGTCCTCCGCCACGCGCCGTTCCAGTTCGCCCAGCCCCCGGATCCCGCCGATGAAATCAATGCGCTTGTCCGTCCGCGGATCGCCGATACCCAGCACCGGCCCCAGCAGGTGATCCTGCAGCACCGATACGTCCAGACCTTTCACGGGGTCCCCGGCGACTGCCGCCAATACCGTTTCTTTTGCTTTCAGCGCATACCAGACGCCGTCCAGATACATGCCAAACGTGCCTTTCTCCGCCGGGCTGTAAGCCTGGCTCCCAACCGCTTCCACGATAAAATCCTTTGCGGCCGCCGCCAGAAATTCCTCCTTGCTCAGACCGTTCAGATCTTTCACGACGCGGTTGTACGGCATGATCATCAGCTGATCCTCCGGGAACAGCACCGATAAAAAGTAATTGAACGGCTCCTCGCCGGTATAGTCCGGATGCTCCGCACGGCGCTTAAGCCCTACCTTGACAGCCGAGGCCGCCCGATGGTGCCCGTCCGCGATATAGGTAGCCGGGATCCGTGCGAACGCCTCGCGGACCGCCTGCACCCGCGCCGCGTCCGCGATCTTCCAGACCGTATGTCCGATCCCATCCTCCGACACAAAATCATAAAGAGCCGGTTCCGCCGTCACCTCCGCCATGATCGCGGAGAGCGTCTCGTCGCTCCGGTACGCCAGAAAGATCGGCCCGGTGTGCGCCCCCACCACGTCTACGTGGCGGATGCGGTCCAGTTCCTTTTCCTCGCGGGTATTCTCATGCTTTTTGATCACGCCGTTTACATAATCGTCGATGGACGAGCAGGCCACGACGCCGGTCTGGCTGCGGCCGTTCATGGTCAGCCGGTACAGGTAGTAATTCTCCCCCTCGTCCGTCACGAACACGCCGTCCGCGATCTCTTTTTCCAGCAGTTCTTTCGCTTTCTCGTAGACCTGCGGAGCGTAAATGTCCACCTCGTCGGGAAACTGGGTCTCCGCCCGGTCGATATTCAGAAACGAGAGCGGCCGCCCTTTTACCGCCGCGCAGGCCTCTTTCCGGTTATACACGTCATAGGGCAGCGCGGCCACCTCCGAAACTGCCGCTTCCGCCGGTCTTACACACACAAATGGTCTTACATCTGCCATAATTTTTCTCCTCTTCTATTCCAATATGTTATGATCCGGTTCCACATGCCGCTTAGATTTTCCTTCAGCGGCTCCGGTTTCCCTAGGCCCTCATATGGACTTCTCTGTATATCCTTTATCAGCATATTGATGCGCTTTAAAGTTTTTTTGTCCTGTTCCTGCCAATAGAGATAATCTGCCCAGGCTTCATCTTCCCATGATAGCCGCATCAGTCATCCGCCTCTATCAAATTATGCTCCGCAATATGCGCTCTGCCCTCGTCAATTTCTCTCTTTTTTCGTTCCAGATAGCGGATATTGCTTTCCGAATAGAAAGGGTCCGCTGAAATCTCGAATGGAATACGCTTCTCGCGACTCACTTTTTTTGCGAAAATGGTGAATGCCGTACTCATGGACATTCCCAGATCAGAACAGGTCTGCTCCATGCTTTTCTTCAAATCCGCATCCATGCGGAAGTTCACATTAACTGTCTGTGCCATACGAAACACTCCTTTCAAATATAGTATATGACATTGTAATGAAAAAGTAAAGCATTTGCATTATTTTTACAAAAATCATACTTCCACTATTGTTAAAATTCGGAATTAGTATGGGGAGTAATAAGAAAAAAGTATTGACGGATACCCGAATGATTTTAGCCATAAAATGATTGAATATGCAAAACAATATATAAATATGCAATTACAATTCTTCCTGAAACAGGACAAAAACAAAAGATTTCTCCCACAAGGTATGGAAATTCATGTGGACTTGTGCTATACTAATTTATGTGTACAGCGATTTGCAGGAAAGTACACATTTCTGTAAAATATCCCCCGTTACAACAACCTATATTTTTGTAAATGGACAATCGCAGACCGCAGATCCAGATCCCCATGCCATGCACTTTTATTGCATTCATGCCAGTGAATAAGCCATGCATTCAAATAGGGAGTACAAAAGATGGAAAATATGATCTAATTGATTATAAGGGCATCCGCCCCTCTGCCACAGCCGTACTAAATTTAAATGCTGATATTTAAACGATAATACAGACACGATTCTGAATAAAGTACGGAGCAAGGCAGTCTCAAGTGAACTGCCTGTACTCCGTACTTTTTCGTTGTTCCAACTCTGACCTGTCGGACGCTGTAATCAAATACATCCTAAAAATGTGTCCTAACACTTCCCGCGCCCCAGTATCGCCCGCTCTCAGGCACCTACAGCGGCCAAGCGGCCAAACCATACCCGCGCGCCTTAAAGGTCAAATCCAAAATAACGCACCGCGTTGTTATAGGAGATCCCCTTAACGATCTTCTCCAGCACCGCGTAGTCCGCCGGATACTCCCCGTTTTCCACCCAGCCGCCGATCAGCTCGCACAGGATGCGGCGGAAGTATTCATGCCGGGTATAGGACAGGAAGCTCCGGGAATCCGTCAGCATACCGATGAAATTTCCCAGCAGCCCCAGGTTCGCCAGGGAGGTCATCTGGTCGGTCATGCCAGTCTTGTTGTCGTTGAACCACCAGGCGCTGCCGTGCTGGATCTTGCCGATGCAGGACGAATCCTGGAAGCAGCCGATGATCGTGCCGATGGCCGCGTTATCGATGGGATTCAGGGAATAGAGGATCGTCTTCGGCAGTTCGTCCGTCTCGGCGAGGGCGTTCAAGTAGTCGGCCATCTCCGAAGCCGGAGCCAGGCTGCCGATGCTGTCGATGCCCGCGTCCGGTCCCAGTTTGCGGAAGATGCTTCCATTGTTGTCGCGCTTCACGCCGAAATGAAGCTGCATCGCCCAGCCGCGCTTATGATAGGCCCGGCCCATCGCGACCATGAATGCAGTCTTGAACATATGCGCTTCCCGGCTGCTGACCGCCTCCCCGGCCAGGCGCTTCGCAAAGATCGCCTCCACCGTCTCCTCCGGCGCCGGGTCGTACATCACATATTCCAGGCCATGGTCGGACACACAGCAGCCGTGCGCCGCAAAATGGTCCATACGTTTGTCAAGCGCCGCAAGCAAGGTCGCGAAGCTGTCTATCTCCACGCCGGACACTTCGCCCAGCTTCTTCAGATAATCCGGATAGTCCGGCTTTTCCAGGTTCATCGCCTTGTCCGGGCGCCACGTCGGCAGCACCTGTACGTCAAAAGTGCCGTCTTCCGCGATTTTCCTATGCCATTCCAGGGAATCCGCCGGATCGTCGGTGGTGCATACCAGCGTCACGTTGGACATCCGGATCAGATTGCGGGCGCTGTGGTCCGCCCTGGCCAGCTGTTCATTGCAGAGGTTCCAAACCTCTTCCGCCGTCTCGCCATTTAAGCTGCCCTGATAGCCAAAATATTTCTTCAGTTCCAGATGGCTCCAGTGGTACAAAGGATTTCCGATCGCCATTTCCAGCGTCTCCGCCCACTTCTGGAATTTTTCCCGGTCCGGCGCGTCTCCGGTGATATACCGCTCTTCCACGCCGTTGGAGCGCATCTGCCGCCACTTGTAATGGTCGCCGCCCAGCCAGACCTGGGTGATATTTTCAAATCTCCGGTCCTCGTAGATCTCTTTCGGATCGATATGGCAGTGGTAATCCAGGATCGGCATTTTTTCAGCATATTCATGGTAAAGCTTCTTCGCCGTTTCCGTGGACAGAAGAAAATCCTGATCCATAAATGGTTTCATTTTCATCCCTCCTTGTTTATCGTATCGGCACATCTGCTCCGCGGACCTGTATACTGCCGCCGGCGCACGTTTCCGGAAAAACGCACCCCGCCTGCATTCTCCGCTTCGCAGCACTGCCCTCCCTCAGTAACTCAGCCCAAAATTCAGTTCATAATAGTTCCCGGCCGTATCCCGGTATGCGTAGGCTTTGCCGTTCTCATCCTTCATGAAATCCGGCAGATACCGGTCCTTATCGTAACCGGGCACGTCGTTGGGGCTTATGCAGACGCCGTTCGCATCCACTCTCAACACCTCGTCGCCCCGCGGAAGCGTAAACGGCAGGCGTCCCGCAGGCGCGAACCGGCCGAATATCACATCCAGCGTCGCAGACGGATACGTGTCATAGCCCGCCAGCAGCGCGTCCGCATACGGCTCCGCGCCGCCCAGCTCCCAGGCCAGCGTAAAGTTCACATTCATGATCACTTTGCCGCCGTGTCCGCGGACCGCCTCCGCGATCTGCGGGATACGCCCTGCCCCGGCCAAGGTGGTCTCCGTGTGGGTCCCTGTGGCGGGTCTGCCGGCCTCGTCCACATTGCAGACTATTTTGCCGTCGCAGACAGCCAGCTCCAGATAGCCCGGCGTGGCGTTGAAATATTCGCCGGACGACGGGAACAGCATGAGAAGCGCATAATCCGCCTCTGCCGGATCCTCCGTCAGCGCAGCGCCGCCCAGGAGTCCCTTCAGCTGCCCGGTCAGTTTTTCCGCCGCCTGCGGATTTTTATGGAACGCCTCCGCGTAGACCTTTCTGCCCGTCAGCTTGTTCTGCGTAAGCGGCAGCACGCCGTCATTTTTCAGAAGCGTGACGCTCTTCCGATGGGCGTCCATCGCATGCTCCCAGTCTTCCCTGTACGTGACCGCCTCGACCGCTTTCACCGGATCCCGGTACGGGTCGTCGAACATACCCAGCTCGAACATCTCCGTCAGCGTGCGGGACACCGCCCGGTCAATGGCCTCATCGGTCAGCACCAGGTCTTCCCCGGCAAAACCGTCCGGTACCCGATGGCTCTCATAATAATCATTCTTCCCGCGTCTGTAGGCTTCCATGCCGTATTCATGGTCGAACAGGCCGCTGATCAGGTCCACGCCCGCATGATTGACCGCGAAACCGATCCGCTCCGGCTGATCCAGCATTTCCACGCCCCAGCTCATATTGTGGACGATGCCGGTATCGGAATTGATATATCCCCGGAAGCCCATCTGCCCACGGAGCAGACCGTCGATAAACGGCTTGTTGTACGCAAAGCCGAACGGCTGCATTTCCATGGGCGCGCCGTTTAAGTCCGTCTGAGACGCGCTCTTCTCTTTTGACGGTTTCGCGTAATAAGGCATGATGGACGACACGCTGCAGTTTACCGCCGTCTGAAAAACCGGCAGATGGTATTTCTGAAGGCTTCCTTCCGTCTGGTAGACGTTCCACTGTCCCATGGCATAGTGAGGATCGAAGCCGTTCTCACGCGCGCCGCCGCCGGGGAAATGCTTGATGGTCATGGCGACGCCGTCTTTCGTGACGCCCTCCGCGCTTCCCTGAATGCGCGGGATGATATGTTCACAGATCTCGCTGATCAGCGCCGGATCTTCCCCAAACGTCCCGAAACTGCGCTGCCAGCGGGGATCCGTCATCACGTCCGCCATATACATGTAGCCCTTGCGCAGGCCCGTCCCGTTCCAGGAGCGCCGGACCGCGTCCGCGAACTGGTCCGCGATCTCGATGCCGCTTCCGCGGACCGCCGCGGCGATTCCCAGCGTCCCGGGCCAGGAAGCGAACACGCCGGCCGCATCGTTCATGCCGAATACGACTTCCCCGTTCTCATTGCGGGAATTGGACGCCACGCTTACGGGCACGAAATGAACGCATTCCTCCGCCACCGCCTGCAGCTGGTTTAAGAAATCCGCCAGATCCTCCGGCGTCGGATTGGCCCGCAGGATCAGATGGCGGGCAAACCATTCCTTTAAAAGGACCGACGTTCCCGGCAGATACTGATCCCCGAAAATCGTTTTCCCGCGAAATTCCCCTTCATCCAGAGTCCCGGACTCATCCAGCCGGACTGCGCCCGGATCGGTACCCGGGGCCGGATATCTGCCCATGCGCCAGTCAGAGATAAACAACTGTCCGATCTTCTCCTCCACGGTCAGACATTTCACATAGGCCTCCGCACGCTCTTTCGACGGCCGCCGCCAGTCGTTGACCGGGGTCACCTCGCCGGTACCGTCAATATCTTTAAAATACAGGCCGTCCCGCTCGATCACGCGCCGGCTGACCGAAGAGATCGCCGCTCCCCGGGGATTCTGATAATAACGAATATGATCGCTTGCCTTTTTTGCCATGCCGCTTTCGCCCCCTTTCCAGGTACACAGGCTGCCGCCGGAACCCGCGGACGCGGTACCTCCGGCGGCAGCCTTTCATCGTTATACTTATATTACACTCTGTCGATCTTGATCAGTTTCGCGTTCAGGCTCTCCAAAAAGCCCTCCGGCATCATGGAGCCGGCCATCTCCACCATCGCCTGGGGCGCCATGCTCTTCATCATATCCCACATGCCCTCGCCGGGCGCCACTTTCATGTTCGTGGCCAGTTTGATCGCCTCGGAAACCACTTTCATCGCTTCCTCGGATTTGGCAATCTCGCCCATGGGAACTTTCACGTTATATTTGCCCTCCGGGAACTCCATCGGCGCTTTCAGATCCAGGTCTCCCGCCAGCTTGAACCAGTTGGCGACGCCCTCCGCACGCGCCGTGACCTCCGGCAGCACATAGATGGACGGCTCTTTCTCCACTTTCTCCAGGGTGATGCTGTCCTTTACCGGACCAGCCTCGGCCACCAGCAGATTGAAACCGTCTTTCAAAGCCACCGTAAATACGAAGACTTTGTCCGCCTGCTGCTCGCCCGCTTTCTCACCGTTCACATACAGCGTGACGGACGGCTGGTTGGAATACACGCGGACCTGGGTCGTCTCCCCGGCCCTCTGCGCATAGCGGCGGCCGCACAGATGCACCATGGGCTCTTTCGTCCAATACGCCTGGTAGACGTAGTAGCTGTCTTTCTTCGTCTTCCGGTCCATGGTCACGAGGCCCTTGTTGTTGCGGCCTTTCACGCCGCCCTCGTCGCGGGCCGCGCAGCCGAAGTCGAACATGTTCCACACATGGCTGGACCACATCCACGGACGCTCGGAAAGCACTTTCGCCATATGCTCATGATACAGGGCCTGATATTCCTCGCTGTAATCCTTGCAGGCCGGATTCGGACCGTGGTAGGTAACGATACCTTCGCAGCCGTACTCGGAAAGTCCCAGACAGATGTCCGGATGGACTTCATGGAAATGATCCAGCCACGGGCCGTTGTCTTCCATCTTGCCGCCGTACCAGCCGAAGTAGTGGTTGTAGCTCTCCACGTCGGTGATATGATGGAGCGGGCTGTCGATGGGCGTCATGGACACATGGGCGATGGTGGTCAGCCTCGTGGGATCCAGTTTCTTGCACAGGGCGTTCAGCTCTTTATGGTTCTCCACCAGCTTCTCGGAGATGCCGCCGATGAGGATCTCATTGGACACGCCCCAGAAACAGATGGACGGATGGTTGTAATTCTGGATGATCAGCTCTTTCATCTGGCTGATGCAGTTCTGATGAGCCTCCGGATCCTTATTGAACACGCTGATGAACGGGATCTCCGCCCATACGATGAAGCCCAGCTCATCGCAGGCGTCATAGAAGTCCTGGGAGTGCTGGTAGTGGGCCAGGCGGATCGTATTGGCGCCCAGTTCCTTGATGATGCAGGCGTCATTGTAATGATCCTCCGCGGTCAGGGCGTTGCCCTTGTAGAGCATGTCCTGATGGCGGCTCACACCGCGCAGAGGCGTTTCCACCCCGTTCAAGATAAAGCCTTTCTGCGGATCGCAGGAGAAGCTGCGCACGCCCGCCAGGACAGAGATCTCGTCGTAGGCCTCGTTGCGCCGCTGCAGCGTCGCCGTCACCTCGTACAGATAGGGATCGTCGATGCTCCACAGGGTCGCTTTCGGGACGCAGACCGTGACCGCCGCGTCGTCCGCCGGACGGACCGCGGAAGCGACCTCATTGCCGTCCTCGTCATAAATGGAATACATGACCGTGAAGTTCTCGTCCGGATTCGTCACCCAGGACTTGATCTCAAACACGGCTCCGTCCCCACAGGGCTTGGGCGTCACCTGGATGCCGGGGCCGCCGTAGTAATCCAGATCGAAATGAGCGGCCGGAACGCTGATCAGGTTCACGCCCCGGTACAGGCCGCCGTAGAACGTGAAGTCCGCCGACTGGGGATATACGCTGTCCTTGTACTCGTTGCTGCAGGCCACAACCAGGAGGTTCTCACCCTCCTCCCTGCACAGATCCGTGATATCGGCGCGGAACGTGGAGTAGCCGCCCTCATGATAAACAACTTTCGTCCCGTTGACGTAGACCGTCGCCTGCTGCCCTGCGGCCAGGATCTCCACATAGACTCTCCCGCCGCCTAAAGGCTGCTTCGGCGTAACAAACTGCTTCGCGTACCAGTACGTCCCCCGGTCGTAACCGCCGTTGCCGTCATGACCGTCGATCGCGTTCCAGGTATGGGGCAGATCCACTTTCTGCCAGTCCTCCGGAAAGCTCTCCGGCAGTCCCACATTTTTCTGAATAAAGCGCCAGTCCTTATTGATGTTGATGATGTTTCGCATATAGGTTCCCTCCTCCTGATCGTTTTGCCGCCAGTCAGGCTCACGCCCGCGGCCACAGCATCATCAGATCCTGCGGCCATCGTCCGCGCCCGCGGCGGTATTCATTTTGTGATCCTGTTTCTCTGCCGTCAGATCCGCGCGTCAAACAGCCCGCAGAAACTGTCGATGGGGTCCTGCCCCCTGAATGCGTCCGGTCCCTCCATCAGATCCGCTACCAGGGCGTCCAGCGTGGAATCCTTGGAATCATAGGTATTGATATAGGTCCGCACCTGCGGAATGTCCGCCAGCATCGTAGGCTGTCCGCAGCCAATGGCCACCACCGGCAGCTCGAACACGTACCACGGGATCTCGCCGCCGCCCTTGCTCATGCCGAAGCTGGGCCTGCCGCCGGAAACGTCGCAG
>CANQYH010000035.1 GCA_947628025.1 uncultured Lachnospiraceae bacterium
GGCGGAGCTGATGACGCTTGAGTGCGGGATACGGTTCCTTACGGATTACCTGGAAGGCAGCGTCTATTTTAAAACCTCTTATCCGGAACATAATCTGGTCCGCGCCCGGTCCCAGTTTGCGCTGCTGGCCGACATGGAGCGAAAACAGGCGGAGATGGCGGGGATCGTGGAACGTATATCCGAAACCGCCGGGACCCAAAACAGGGACTGAGCGGCGGTTTCCGGATGATCGGAGTGGAGAATATATTCGTCAAGTCGGAAGAAAGGGCCAGGAATGCGGCGGCCGAACGCGTTCCTGGTCCTTTTCAAATGGCTCCCGTCCGCGGCGGTTTTGCCGGGCGCATCCGGCGAGTTGTTTTTACGGCGGTTCTTTTTCGAAACCAGGTCGAAACCGCGCCAGACTTTAAAGAACAGGCGTTTGCATTCGGGCGTTTTTGTGGTATAATCAGAGAGCAGCCGGGAAAAGCGGGGCCCTTTGCCGGTGGGACTTTAACGCAGTCCGGGCGGATACAACGAGCAGCGCAGTTCGCGGGATATGCGGATCGGATAAGGAGAAAAGAATTATGTCCATGGAACAGATGTCGCTCTTTGATGTACAGGAAACCTATCATCCCCTGGCCAGCCGGATGCGGCCGGAGGATCTGGACGGATTTGTGGGGCAGGAGCACCTGCTGGGAGAGGGGAAACTGCTGCGGCAGCTGATCGAGCAGGACCGGATCCCGTCGATGATCTTCTGGGGGCCGCCGGGCGTGGGCAAGACGACCCTGGCCGGGATCATTGCTCATAGGACCCACGCCCGATTCATCAATTTCAGCGCCGTCACCAGCGGCATCAAGGAGATCAAGGAGGTCATGGCCCAGGCGGAACAGAGCCGCAGGGTGGGAGCCAAGACGCTGGTCTTCGTGGACGAGATCCATCGTTTTAACAAGGCCCAGCAGGACGCGTTCCTTCCCTATGTGGAGAAAGGCAGCATCATTCTGATCGGGGCAACCACCGAGAACCCGTCGTTTGAGATCAACAGCGCGCTTTTGTCCCGGTGCCGCGTCTTCGTGCTCCAGGCCCTGACGACCGAGAACCTGGCGGAGCTTCTGCGGCGGACGCTGAAGAGCAAAGAGGGCTATGGTTATCTGGATATCCATATCACCGAGGATATGCTGTGGATGATCGCGGAGTTTGCCAACGGCGACGCCCGCACCGCGTTAAACGTGCTGGAGATGGCCGTCACCAATGGGGAGATCGGGCCCAACGGCACCACAGTCACGATGGAAGTGCTGAAGCAGTGCATCGGCAAGAAAAGCCTGCTTTACGATAAAAAGGGCGAGGAGCATTACAACCTGATCTCCGCCCTCCACAAATCCATGCGCAATTCCGACCCGGACGCGGCCGTGTACTGGCTGGCGCGGATGCTGGAGGCGGGGGAGGACCCGCTCTATGTGGCTCGCCGGGTGGTGCGTTTTGCCAGCGAGGACATCGGTCTGGCGGACAGCCAGGCCATGCCGCTGGCGGTGGCGGCATACCAGGCCTGCCATTTTATCGGGATGCCGGAGTGCAATGTGATCCTGAGCCACGCGGTGATCTATATGTCCATGGCTCCCAAGTCCAATGCCGCCGACGCGGCCTACATTCGGGCCAGGGAGGACGCCCTGAAAATGCTGGCGGAACCGGTGCCGCTGAACATCCGCAACGCTCCCACGAAGCTGATGCAGGAGTTAAATTACGGCAAGGGTTATATCTATGCCCACGATACGGAGGAAAAGATGGCCCGGATGCAGTGCCTGCCGGACAGCCTCGTGGGGAAAGAATATTACCAGCCTGCCGGACAGGGGGCCGAGGCCGCGGTGAAGAAGCGCCTGGAAGAGATCCGGGAGTGGAAAAAGGGGACGGATTAAGAAAGAAATCATAAAAGCGTTACAAATAAGCATTGCTTTCCCCCTTTTCAGGGTTGGGAATTTGTGGTATACTGAGGCTATGGGTTTGGCAATGGACCGGATCCGCCGTGTGATAGACGGCGGGGCGTGACAGGAGCGTATTATTGCGGAATACAAAGCGATTGCGGAGGCCAGGGCATGAACAGATGGAATCGGGTATTATTAAAATTAAGCGGCGAGGCTTTGGCCGGTCCGAAAAAGACAGGTTTTGACGAGGCGACGGTCAAGGAGGTAGCACGCCAGGTGAAAGAGTCCGTCGAGGCGGGAGTCCAGGTCGGCATCGTGATCGGCGGCGGCAATTTCTGGCGTGGCCGCACCAGCCAGGCCATCGACCGCACGAAAGCGGACCAGATCGGTATGCTGGCTACGGTGATGAACTGTATTTATGTTTCGGAGATCTTCCGCAGCGAGGGGATGAAGACGCAGATCTTCACGCCGTTTGCGGTGGGGGCCATGACGGAGCTTTTTTCCAAGGACAAAGCGCTGGCCTGCATGAAAGACGGCGGCGTGGCGTTTTTCGCAGGCGGCACGGGGCATCCCTATTTTTCCACGGACACGGGCATTACGCTGCGGGCTGTGGAGCTGGACGCGGACTGTATCCTGCTGGCGAAATCCATCGACGGCGTTTATGACAGCGACCCGGCGGTGAACCCGGACGCGAAACGATTCGATACGATCGCGATCCAGGAAGTGATCGACCGGAAACTGGCGGTGGTGGATCTGACCGCTTCGATCATGTGCATGGAGCATAAGATCCCGATGGCGGTGTTCGATCTGAATGAAGAGAACGGTATCGCGAACGCGATGCAGGGAAAAATAAACGGTACGATCGTGACCGTAGAATGAGGAGGGTACCAAATGGAAGAACAGTTAAAGGCGTA
This sequence comes from uncultured Lachnospiraceae bacterium, assembly GCA_947628025.1. Classification (GTDB taxonomy): domain Bacteria; phylum Bacillota; class Clostridia; order Lachnospirales; family Lachnospiraceae; genus UBA3402. Next base: position 2,810 of record CANQYH010000035.1, read on the forward strand.
CGAGGAGAAGATGAACAAGACGCTGGAGGTATTGCAGAGCGATTACGCCTCCATCCGCGCGGGCCGCGCCAATCCGCATGTGCTGGACAAGATCAAGGTCGATTATTACGGGACGCCGACGCCGATCCAGCAGGTGGGCAATATTTCCGTACCGGAGGCGCGCATGATCGTGATCCAGCCCTGGGAGAAGAGCCTGATCAAAAATATTTCCAAGGCGATCCAGATGTCCGACCTGGGCATCAATCCAAATAACGACGGCACCGTGATCCGCCTGGTGTTCCCGGAGCTGACGGAGGAGCGCAGAAAAGACCTGGCCAAGGATGTGAAAAAGAAGGGCGAGGCCGCCAAGGTAGCGATCCGCAATATCCGCCGCGACGCCAACGAGACGTTCAAGAAGATGGAGAAGAACGGCGAGTTCTCGGAGGACGATCAGAAGCTGGCGGAGAACAAGATGCAGAAGCTGACGGACAAGATGATCGAGAAAGTGGACAAGGCCGTAGAAGTAAAGACGAAAGAGATCATGACGGTATAGAGAGCCTGGACGAAAGGGGCGGGAGATTCCTGCCCCTTATGCGTAGGCTAGCTTCGCCGCAGCGTTTTGGGAGGATATATGGATCTGGATAATCGATCTCTGCCTGCGCATGTGGCCGTGATCCTGGACGGCAACGGCAGGTGGGCGAAAAAAAACGGCGTTCCCCGGGCCATGGGACATAAGGCCGGCTGCGAGACGCTGGAGAAGATGGTGGAGGTAGCGGCACGGATGGGGCTTCGGTATTTCACCGTGTACGGATTTTCCACGGAGAACTGGAAGCGTTCCGAGGAAGAGGTCGGGGCGCTGATGAATCTGTTCCGTTATTATATGGTGCGGATCATCAAGATTGCCAACGACAATAACGTCCGTGTGCGGATGATCGGCGAGAAGAGCCGGTTCGCTCCGGATATCATCGCGGGCATCGACCGGATGGTGGAGAGCACGAAACAGAATACGGGCCTGACGTTTGTGGTGGCCATCAATTATGGCGGGCGGGACGAGATTGTGCGGGCCGCGCGGAAACTGGTGACGGACTACCGCGCAAACGGTCTCGATGTGTCCACGATCACCGAGGCCAGTTTCGCGTCCTATCTGGATACGGCGGATATCCCCGATCCCGATTTGATGATCCGGACCAGCGGGGAGCTGCGGCTGTCCAATTACCTTTTGTGGCAGCTGGCCTACACGGAGCTTTATGTCACCGACTGCCTGTGGCCGGATTTTAATCAGGAAGAATTAGAAAAAGCCATTGCGTCGTATAATAGCAGGGAGCGGCGCTTCGGCGGACGCAAATAGGGGGAAGAACATGTTTACGACACGTCTGATCAGCGGGATCGTCCTTGTGATCCTGGCGGTGCTTGTGGTGGGAGCGGGCGGCGGCGTTTTGTTTGCCGTGACGGAGGCGATCTCTCTGATCGGCCTGTTCGAATTGTACCGCGTGCTGAAGATCGAAAAAAATCCTCTGGGCGTCATTGGGTACGGTGCGGCCGCATCCTATTATCTGATGCTGTGGATGGGCTGGGAAAAATATGTGACGCTGATGGCGATCGGGGCGCTGATGCTTCTGATGACGGTTTACGTGTTTACTTTTCCCAAATATAAGACGGAAGAGATCACGGCCGCGTTTTTCGGCGTGTTTTATGTGGCGATGATGCTTTCCTATCTGTACCAGGTCCGGCGGATGCCGGACGGGGCCTATCTGGTGTGGCTGATCTTTATCAGTTCCTGGGGCTGCGATACCTGCGCCTACTGCGTGGGGATGCTGATCGGGAAGCATAAGCTGGCGCCGGTCCTGAGCCCGAAGAAATCCGTGGAGGGCGCCGTCGGAGGCGTGGCCGGTTCCGCGATTTTGGGCCTGATCTACGCGGCGGTCCTGGGCGGGCGCATGGCGGAGGTGGGCAATCCCATGCTGGCCTGCGCCGCTGCCTGCGCGATTGCAGCGGTGATCTCCCAGGTGGGCGATCTGGCGGCTTCCGCCATCAAGCGGAACCATCAGGTGAAAGATTACGGCCATCTGATCCCCGGACACGGCGGGATCTTGGACCGTTTCGACAGCATGATCTTTACGGCTCCGGCGATCTATTTCGCGATCACGTTTCTGAGATGACGGCGGGCTGACGGCGGACGGATCCGGGGAAGAAAATGGTTCCGGTCCGCCGAGCGCGTATTGCATCGTACGAGACAGCGTGTAAGTGGGAGAAAGAGCGGAAAACCGCACAAGCGAGAGACGGAGCGGAAAACAGCGCAGGCGTGAGATAGAAAAAGGAAACCAGCGCAGGCGTGAGACAGAAAAAGGAAACAGCGCAAACGTGAGACAGAAAAGGGAAGCAGCGCAGGCGTGAGACAGAAAAGGGAAGCAGCGCAAACGTGAGACAGAATAGCGAGACAGCGCAAACGCGAGACAGAAAAGGAAGACAGCGCAAGCAGGAGACAGAGCAGATGAGGAAAATAGCGGTTCTGGGTTCCACCGGTTCCATCGGTACCCAGACTTTGGAGATAGTGAGAGAAAACGGCGATATACAGGTCACGGCGCTGGCCGCGGCGCGCAATACCGCGCTTTTAGAAAAGCAGATCCGGGAGTTTTCTCCCCGGCTCGCATGCGTCTGGGATCCGGAAAAAGCGAAAGAACTGAAGATCGCCGTCGCTGATCTGCCGGTGAAGGTGGTTTCCGGCATGGACGGACTGCTGGAGGCGGCCACCGAACCGGAGGCGGAGACAGTCGTCACCGCGGTCGTGGGGATGATCGGCATCCGGCCGACGATGGCGGCGATGGAGGCGGGCAAGGACATCGCCCTGGCGAATAAGGAGACGCTGGTGACGGCAGGCCATCTCATCATGCCTCTGGCGCGGAAGATGGGCGTGCGCATCCTGCCGGTGGACAGCGAGCACAGCGCGATCTTCCAGTGCCTGAGCCTGCAGCCGGTCCGGGACGGAGCCGGGATCTCTCAGGGAGGCGCGGAGGTTCCCCGCGGCGGGATTCAAAAGATCCTGCTTACGGCGTCCGGCGGACCGTTCCGCGGTTACACGAGAGAGCAGCTGGCCGATGTGACGCTGGAGGCGGCGCTGAAACATCCCAACTGGTCCATGGGACCTAAAGTGACGATCGATTCGTCTACCCTGGTCAATAAGGGACTGGAGGTCATGGAGGCGCGCTGGCTGTTCGACGTACCGGTACAGGATATCCAGGTGGTCGTCCAGCCTAAAAGCATCATCCATTCGATGGTGGAGATGATCGACGGCGCGGTGCTGGCGCAGCTGGGCACGCCGGATATGAAGCTGCCGATCCAGTACGCCCTGTATTATCCGGAGCGGCGGTACCTGCCGGGGGAGCGGCTGGATTTCTGGAGCCTGAACCAGATCGCGTTTGAAAAGCCGGATACGGAGACGTTCCGCGCCCTCGCCCTAGCCTATGAGGCAGGCGGGACGGGAGGTTCCCTGCCCACGGTATTCAACGCGGCCAATGAGTACGCGGTCACCCAGTTTATCAATCACTGGATCCCGTACCTGACGATCACGGAAATGATCGAGACGGCCATGGCCAGCCACCGCGTCATCGCGGAACCGTCGCTGGAGCAGATCCTGGAGACGGAGCAGGAGACCTACGAGCTGCTGAAATCCAGATTTTGACGCGCGCGGCAAGAGGCGCGGATGAAAGAGCGAAAATTCCTATTTATTTAGAAAGAAGGTTATATTTGCATGAGTACCCTGATCGCGATCCTGGTATTCGGATTGATCATCCTGATCCACGAGTTCGGACATTTTATCGTAGCGAAGAAAAACGGGATCGGCGTGGTGGAATTTTCCATCGGCATGGGACCCCGGCTTTTAAGTACGGTGAAAGGCGAGACCCGTTATTCCCTGAAGATCTTTCCATTCGGCGGTTCCTGCATGATGCTGGGCGAGGATGAAGCCGATTCGGATCCCCGGGCGTTTAACAACAAACCGGTCTGGGCGCGGATCGCCGTCGTGGCCGCGGGGCCTGTCTTTAATTTCCTGCTGGCGTTTGTGCTGGCGACGGTGATCGTCCACGCCGTGGGCTATGATTCCGCGGAGCTGGTGGGCGTCCAGGATGGCTTTTCGGCCCAGGAGCAGGGGATGCAGGCCGGCGACGTGATCACGAAGCTGGATCACACGCCCATCGTTATTTACCGGGACCTGACCATGTTTATGATGACCCACACCAGTGAACCGATCCAGGTGGAGTACCGGCGCCCCGTGGAAAACGGCTGGGAGACGCGCCACGCGGTGCTGACGCCGAAGATTTCGCCGGAGACCGGGACCTATATGCTGGGGATCATCACCAACGACTATCGCGTTCCCACGAAGAATTTTCTCCAGACGATGAAATACGGGGCCTATGAGGTCGTTTACTGGATCAAGGCCGTGATCAAGAGCATCGGCATGATGTTCGGCGGCCAGGTGCACTCCGAGGATCTGGCCGGACCCATCCGTATGGTGGTCATGGTGGACGAGACCGTGGACGAGAGCATCGCCTACGGGATCCAGACCATGCTTTTGAGCGTCGCCAATCTCTGCGTGCTGTTCAGCGCCAACTTAGGCGTCATGAACCTGCTGCCGATCCCGGCGCTGGACGGAGGGCGGTTGGCGTTCATGCTGGTGGAAGCTGTGCGCGGCAAGCCCATCGACCGGGAGAAAGAGGGCCTGGTCCATCTGATCGGCATGGCGCTTTTGATGTGCCTGATGATCTTCGTGCTGTTTAACGATATCTCCAATGTGTTTTTCCATTGATCCCTGGGGACGGACTTATTTGCCGGAGGGCGGCCGGGAGCGGCGTTTTTCATCTCAAATACGGTCCGGGGGCTTGACAAATACGGGATGGGCCCCTATAATGAGTATAATTTCATGACGAAAAGCGATGATAAGAACAAGTAGCGGTCCGCAACAGCACACAGAGAGCAGCCGGAGGGTGAGAGGCGCGTGGAAAACGGACCGTGAATACATCTTTGAGCTTCGCACCGAACAGCGGCCGTGCAGGCGGGCCCGGGGTTCCCGGGACTTATGCCCGTACAGGACGGCCCGCCCGGTAGGCTGCGACGGGTTCCTGCACACGTTATCGTGCTAGAGTATTTTGCAAACGGTCCGGACGGCGGTTAGATCCTTTTTGCGGATGTGGATCCGGCCGGCTGGTTTAAAGTACTCGAAGAGGCGGAGGGGCGCGAGCCTTTCCGTAAACATCAGGTGGTACCGCGAGACCTATGTCCCGCCCTTTTGTAAGGGCGGGATTTTTGTCTGTATGGCCGCCGCACACAAAGATGCGTCACGCCAGGCGTGGAAGAACTGAAAACTATGCTGAAAGAAAAGGAGAATGAATGATGCAGTGTTACGAAGAACTGGTCGCCCGCGGGCTGATCGCCCAGGTGACCGACGAGAAAGAGATCCGGAACATGGTGAATGAGGGAAAGGCCGTTTTCTACATCGGTTTCGATCCCACGGCGGACAGCCTCCATGTGGGACATTTCATGGCGCTGTGCCTGATGAAACGGCTGCAGATGGCCGGAAACAAGCCGATCGCCCTGATCGGCGGCGGCACCGGTATGATCGGCGACCCGTCCGGCCGCAGCGATATGCGCCAGATGATGACGGTGGAGACCATCGAGCACAACTGCGAGTGCTTCAAAAAGCAGATGAGCCGTTTTATCGACTTCTCGGACGGCAGGGCCATGATGGTGAACAACGCCGACTGGCTGCTGAATCTGAATTATGTGGAACTGCTGCGCGAGGTGGGCGCGTGCTTTTCCGTCAACAACATGCTGCGGGCCGAGTGCTACAAGCAGCGGATGGAGAAAGGGCTCAGCTTTCTGGAGTTTAACTACATGATCATGCAGAGCTATGATTTCTATATGCTGTTCCAGAAATACGGCTGCAATATGCAGTTCGGCGGCGACGACCAGTGGAGCAATATGTTGGGCGGCACGGAGCTGATCCGGCGCAAGATGGGCAAGGACGCCTACGCCATGACGATCACGCTGCTTCTGAATTCCGAGGGCAAGAAGATGGGCAAGACCCAGTCCGGCGCGGTCTGGCTGGATCCCAACAAGACCTCCCCGTTCGATTTCTACCAGTACTGGAGGAACGTGGGCGACGCCGACGTGCTGAAGTGCCTGCGGATGCTGACGTTTTTGCCGCTGGAGCAGATCGACGAGATGGATCACTGGGAGGGCAGCCAGTTAAATACGGCCAAGGAGATACTGGCCTACGAGCTGACCACGCTGGTGCATGGCGAGGAAGAGGCGAAAAAAGCCCAGGAAGCGTCCCGCGCGCTGTTTAAAGGGCAGGGCAGCCTGGAAAATATGCCGTCCTATACGCTGAATGACGGCGATTTCAACGAGGCGGGAGAGATCGATATCCTGGCGGTCCTGCAGAAATCCGGTCTGGCTCCGTCCCGCGCCGAGGCCCGCAGGAACGTGGAGCAGGGCGGCGTGACGGTCAACGGGGAGCCGATGAAAGACATCCGAAAGACGTATACGAAAGATGATTTCGCGGACGGCGGGATGATCGTCAAGCGCGGCAAGAAGAATTTTATGAAAGTGACGCTGTAAGGACCATTTCGAACGGACGGAAAAGAACAAGGAGGCCGCGCCCCCATGCTGTATGGGAAAGCGCGGCCTCCTGCATTTGATAACGGTATTGCCGCGGAGCTCTGTCAGGCCCCGCGGAGCATTTTACGAAAAAATGCTTTTGCGAAATATTCTGCCTTTGGAACCGGCGTTTCGGACGCCGGTATGCGGCGCTCAGAGCCTCAGTGCAGCGCTCCGCTTGCGTCCGGCGTAAACGTCATCGGTTCGGTCAGCATACTGCCGTCGGCCTGCAGATAATAGAAATTGCCGTTCCATTTCAGGAAACCGGTCTGCATGACGGCGGTCTCCGGATCCATATAGTACCATTTGCCATCTACCAGCTGCCATCCGGTCAGCAGACTGCCGGCATCGCTGTAGAGGTACCAGTGGCCGTCGATTTTCTGCCATCCGGTCTTGATCGTTTCCGCGGCTGTTTCTTCCGTATCTTCGGCAAACAGCAGGATCGAAGACGCGGTATTGGCATCGTCGGACCAGATCAGGCAGACGCTTCCGGCTGTCAGATCGTCCAGGGTAACGATGTTGCGGGTCCGGTAGGGAGAAACGGAGCAGCCGGCCGGGACCGTATAGGTCTCATCCTCTGTGGTAGTCAGCGTCGCCTGGGTCTGGTCCGCGTTCCAGGAAAATGTCATGACTTCCACATAGGCCGGGACTTTGGAACCGGCGGGAACATTGCAGAGCACCAGATCTGCGTGGGTTCTGGGCGGAAGACTCATGGTCACAGCCGGACCGATATAGGCGTAGGCCGTCTCGTCGTCGGCAATATCGCTAAAGCTGACCGGAAGTCCGCTGACCGCGTCGATCAATTTGGTGTCCTCTGACACAGAGATCAGGATTTCGCCCTTGTAAGAGCCGGACTGGTTGTCCATGTTCAGTACGAGAGAATCGCCGGTGCTTTCTTTCGTAACGGGTCCCCACATCACGGACAGGGAGCCGGGGGCGGCCGCCTGAGCCGTGGCCATCGCGCCGGCCGTAAGGATCGCCGCCGCACAAAAACAAGAGAGTGCTTTCGTGAATTTCTTCATAAAAATATACCTCCTAGTTGTTCTGGATTTGATTTCGTAATTCTATTTTACCAGATGGGGCATTCGGGTAAAAGAGAGAAATCATTACTTATTATTAAGCTTTTTTTACAAATCATGGAAAATCCTGTGTTGATTTATAAATATATCCTCATCGAACGGGCCGGCGGGTCTGTTTCTGGACTCAGGAGTTCTCCGGCAGGCCGCTGCTTTCTTTTTGGAATGTATGCCGGTAGGCCTGCGCCGCAAACGAGAGCGCTTCCGGGGCTTCCATGGTTTCGCTGAGCACATTGTTGACGGCCATGCCCAGAATACTCAGGAACTGGCGCTCGTTGAAGCGTGCGCCCAGGTCAGGCGGGTTGCGGTTGACGTGGGAGAGGGACAGGCATTCCTGCGTAAGGGAAAGCCAGGGATACGTGTCCAGCACTTCATAGTTTTCGTAAGTCTTGAGACAGGGCGAAACGCTGCCCAAAAGCGTCATGGCCGTGGTCACGTTTTCACTGCAGACCCAGCGGATAAAATCCATCGCTTCCCGGGAGTGCCGGCTGTTGCGGCAGACGCCGAGGCTGCCGCCGCCTAGGAGCGGGTTGGAGCCGGGAACGACGGCGCAGCCGATGCGATTGGTGATCAATGAACCGGAGTCCAGCATCTCCGAAGCGTAATTGCTGTACAGCACGGTCATGGCCGTGTCGCCGCGGGCGAATTCCCGGGCCGTGTCCCGCCACCAGCCGCAGTGCTGGGCGGGAGCATACAGGCGGGTCTCGGCCAGTTCTTTCATGGCGGCCAGACCGGCGGGACTCTCCAGCAGGATGCGGCCGTCCGGCGCGAACAGGTCGGCGGTATGGCTGAAATACCGGGTCAGGTACTCGGTGGCCGCGACGCCGCTGTTGCCCAGCGTGAGCGTCGAGCCGTAGGAGACCGGCGACGACGGGTTATATTTCCGGGTGAAAAAGCGGGCGGCGCGGTTGAAGCCGGCGTAGTCTTTCGGCGGCGTCAGTTCGCATTTATACTGTTCCTTGTAGAGCCGCTGCAGAGCCGCGTTTTCAAACAGATCGCGCCGGTAGAACAGCAGCTGCACGCTGGGGGTTATGGGGAGAGCGTACATGGTGTCTCCCACATGGGAATATTTCGGGATCAGTCCCGGCATAAAAGCCCTGAGCGTCTGCTCCATCTCAGGCGATGCCGGCAGGGGCATAAAAATCTGCGAACCGAACCAGGAAAGCCAGGTATGATCCAGGCGGATCACGTCGAACACGGAAAGATTTCCCAGGTCTTTCAGGATCTCATGCAGGCCGTCGTAGGAACTGACCACGATCTTGATCTGGATGCCGGTCGCGTCGGCGTAGAGTTTCGACAGGCTTTTGATAATGCGCGCAGTCGGACTGTCCAGGGTGAGTACGGTGAGAGATTCGCAGCCGCGGTTTTTGATGGGAGCCGCGGTCCAGCGCCGGACGCCTCCGTTTTCCAGTATGGAGGAGGCGGGCGCCGCCTGCGGGTCCATCAGCCGCTGGGCGGCGGTTTTTCCCAGAAGCCGGTAATTCAGCTCATAGCGTCGGATGCCTCCGGCAGGCATCGTAAACAGAGGCGACAGCGTATATACATCGCATGGGTGTTCCGGGTGGAACGTCTGCTGGATGCTGGAAAAGGTCTGCGCCAGCCCGTAATTGGTCATGAATACCGCCTCCAGTCCGGGATTTTCTTCCAGAAGCTGGAGAAAGTGATTGTTGCAGTGGAGGGAATCGGTCTGTATCATGCGGACCCGGCAGGGCGAGCCGTCCAGAGTTCCGCGGAAACCGTTCAGAAACAGACGCTCGCAGGAAAAATTCAGGCTTTCGGTGATAACCGCGATCTCGCGGAAATTCCGGGCCAGCGCTTCGGCGGCCAGCTCGCGGCCCGCTTTTTCATAGTCGAAGCCGAGCCAGGAGCAGGCTTCTTTTGGCATACGCCCTACGAATACGACCTGTTCCGGAGAGAATCCGAAAGAAGCGTAGACATCCTGTCCCCTGTCGGGAAGACAGCTGAACGAGGCCAGGCCGGCCACGCCCTCGGAGCGGATGGCGGCGAGCTGTTTCTTTTCATTTTCAGGATCGTCGGCGGACAGATACAGGCTTACGGAATAGCCGCAGCTTTCCGCATAATGCTTAAAAGAGAGATAAAAATCCGCGTAATGCCGGTCGTATATATTCGGCAGCAGGACGGCCAGAATGTTGGATGCGCCTTTCCGGAGCAGTTTGGCGCGGCGGTTGACGGCGTATCCGAGTTTCGCCGCGGCCTCCTCCACGAGCCGGATCTTTTCGCTGCTTACGTTTCCTTTGCCGTTCAGCACATTAGATACCGTTCCCTGCGCGACGCCGGCTTCTCTGGCGATGTCTTTCATGGTTGCCATATGGTTCGCCTCCTTTTGATATTCATTATATTTAAGAAACGGCCGAATGTAAATAATTTATTTTAAAATATTTGGCACGTTTCAATTTTTGTGATATAATAGAGAAGCGGTATCATTGGCGGGCGGCCTCAAAGACCGGCGGCGGGGTACTGCGGATTCTAACGGAACATGCAGAAAGGGGATCGGTTATGATGTGTGAAAAAGAAGATGGAGAGAGGAAAGCCGCAACGTTTATGCGCTTTCCGGGCGGGAAAGCGAAAGCGCTGACGCTGAGCTACGACGACGGCGTGGAGCAGGACGGGCGATTGATTGCGATCATGAAAGCCCGCGGGCTGAAAGGCACGTTCAATCTGAACAGCGGCCTTTATGCGCCGGAGGGAACGGTGTACGAGGCGGGAACCATACACCGGCGCATGACGAGAAAGCAGGCGGACGCCTTATATGGGGACAGCGGCATGGAGGTGGCGGTCCACGGGCTGACGCATCCGTTTTTGGAGCAGCTGTCTCAGAACCGCTGCACCAGAGAGGTGCTTTGCGACCGGGAAAATCTGGAAAAGCAGTTTGGCTGCATTGTGAGAGGGATGGCGTACCCCTACGGGACGTTCGACGACGAGGTGGTGGAATGTCTGAAAGCCTGCGGCATCGTGTACGCCAGGACGACGGTTTCCACCGGAACGTTCGATCTTCCGCGGGACTGGCTGCGGCTGGCGGCGACCTGCCATCACAATGATCCGCGGCTGATGGAGCTGGCCCGGAAATTTGTTGAGAAGAAGACGTCCAGGGCGCCCTGGCTTTTCTATCTCTGGGGGCACAGCTATGAATTTGAACAGAACGATAACTGGAATGTGATCGAGGAATTTGCCGCATACACAGGCGGCAGAGAAGACGTTTGGTATGCGACGAATCTGGAGATATACGAGTATGTCCACGATTATGAGCAGCTCATTTTCAGTACCGACGGCAGTATGGTCTGTAATCCGACCGCGCGCACGCTGTATTTTGCGACGGCCTATGAGAACCGCGAAGTGAAAGCGGGCGAGACGAAAGCGCTGTTTGGATAAGGCCGGGGCCTGTCATGGAATCTGGTTCCGGGACCGGCGAAGCGTTTTTCCGGGGCTCCCGGGCCAGGATGGAGGAAAAGATATGTATACAGAGAAAGGATTTCAGATCGCGTCGCTGCCGGAGCCGCCGCTTAGGCTCTACGGGCTGGCGGTGGCGGACGGAGCGGGACGGCGCTTTTGGCGGCTGCCGCCGCATATGCTGGAAAAAATGCCTCAGTATGAATTTTTGGGGCGGCGGTGCGCCGGCGGGCGGGTGCGGTTCGCGACCGATTCTCCGCGCGTCCTGGTCCGCATGACGCTGGACGCGAGCCGGGAGGACATCAATATCCCCCTGTCCGGGTCGGCGGGAGCGGACGTTTATCTGGGGAGCGGGCGGTCCTCGGTTTATCTGGGTTATATCGCGCCGGACGTACACACGGCGCGGGAGATCACCGTAGAGAAAGTGTTTAAAAAAGGAAATGACCTGGAAACGGTCACAGTGAACCTGCCCCGCAATGATCTTCTATTGGGTCTGGAGATCGGCGTGGAGGAGCAGGCCGTTTTTCAGGAAGCGCCGGACTATCGAACGGAGGAGCCCGTCGTATTTTACGGCTCGTCGATCACCGAAGGCGGCTGCGCCGGACGGCCGGGAACTTCCTATGTCAGTATCCTGGGCCGGTGGCTGGATGCGGACGTTCGGAATTTCGGTTTCTCCGGGAAAGCCAGGGGCGAGGCGGAGTTTGCCCGGTATATCGCGGCTCTTCCCGCGATGCGCCTGTTTGTGTACGACTACGATCACAACGCGCCGGATGTGGAGCATCTTCGCGCGACCCACGAAGCGTTCTTCCGCATCGTGCGGGAGGCCTGGCCGGAGCTTCCCATCGTCATGCTCAGCCGCCCGGACACGGACAAGTCCCCTGCGGATGCCGCGGCCAGGCGGGAAGTGATACGCCGGACCTGCGAAACCGCCAGGGCAGCAGGGGATAAGCAGGTCTGGTTTGCGGATGGAGGTATGTTTTTTGGAGATGAGGGACGGGCGGAATGTACGATTGACGGAACGCATCCCAATTCTCTGGGATTTATGAGGATGGCCCGGAGCCTGTACCCGCTGCTGGCGCGGATCCTGTACGGCGGCGCGGAGTAACTGCCGGGATCGTTCCGCGCTTTGCGGCGCGAAGCGCGCGAAAAACCGCCCTTGGACTGTTGCCGGGGCGGTTTTTCTATTTGTAACATGTGGCCGGCGTATCAAAAGGATGAGGCCGGATCGCTCAGTCGAGCTTCAGGATCATTTCCAGTATCCGCTTCGCGCAGACCGCGATCTCTTCGCGGGTGATCAGTCCCTGTTCCAGGGCTTCATTCACGCGCTCCGGGTAGCCGGTTCCCATTTTAATGTCGTTGCCGGCCTTGGCTTCGCGGTAATGTTCTCCGAAATTTCCCCAGTCGGTTGTCACCATGCCCGTATAACCCCATTCTTCGCGCAGGATGCCGGTCAGAAGCTGTTTGCTTTCGGAGGTCCGCGTGCCGTTGAGCAGGTTGTAGGAGGACATGATCATGTATGGCTGCGCTTCTTTTACGGCGATCTCGAACGCTTTCAGGTAGATTTCGCGCAGGGCGCGCTCGGAAACGCGGGAGTCGCTCTGGCGGCGGTTGGTTTCCTTATTGTTGCATGCGAAGTGCTTGGCGCATGCCCCGACGTGCCGGGACTGGATGCCCCGTATCAGGGCGGCGGCCATCCTGCCTGCGATCAGGGGATCTTCGGAATAATATTCGAAATTGCGTCCGCAGAGCGGGCTCCTGTGTATGTTCATGGCCGGCGTCAGCCAGACGCCGATATTATTTTCTTTTACTTCCTCCGCGGCCGCGGCTCCGACCTGTTCTACCAGCGCCGTGTCCCAGGTGCAGGCCAGAAGCGTCGCGCAGGGGAACGCGGTGGTACATACGCCGCGGTTGGGCAGGATGCGCAGGCCCGCGGGTCCGTCGGCGGTCATCACGTTGGGGACGCCGTATTCCGGGAGATTGCCCATGCCCTGGGTGTTGGCTACGCCCGTATTGGGCTGCCCGCCCAGCAGATGGATCAGATCGCGGTCGCTGAGCCCGGAAATGAAATCGTCCAGAGAGAGCGTTCCCTCCGCCACGTTTGAAAACTGCATGGGCTGGAGGATCCCGCGCTGGCGGCGGGTGATCCGGCCGATGCCGCGCACGGCCGGGGTGCAGGCGTCCAGATCGCCGGTGTCCTGATATCCCAGATAAGCGATCGCGTACAGCTGCTCCCCCTGGAAAGGGATCCCCTCC
>CANQYH010000036.1 GCA_947628025.1 uncultured Lachnospiraceae bacterium
AACGTGTTCCTGTTCAACTCCACCATCCGGGACAACATCACCCTGGGCGAGACCTTCACCAACGAGCAGATGGAAAAGGCTTTGCGGGACAGCGCTCTCGCGGGGGACCTGGCCGCCATGCCGGACGGCCTGGACACCGTGGTGGGCGAGGACGGCAGCAATCTCTCCGGCGGGCAGAAGCAGCGTGTGGCCATTGCCCGTGCGCTGATCCACGACCGTTCCATCCTTTTGGTGGACGAGGGCACCAGCGCCCTGGACCAGAAGAATGCGGAGATCGTGGAGGAGAGCCTGCTTTCCAACCCGGAACTGACGCTGATTCTGGTCAGCCACCACCTGACCCAGGAACGGAAAGCCCGGTTTACGCAGGTGTATGACTTACAGCCTGCGGCGCCCCGCGGGCAGGCGGCGTAAGTGACGTCCCCTCAATCGCCGGTTGACAAAAAACAAACCAAATGATCCATTGTGCCCCATGCTTCCCAATGTTAAAATATACGTAACGACAGCGTTGCTAAATAAATTCAGAGGAGGGTTACAATGGATATAGGCACAAGGATCAGGGAGTTAAGGATCGAACAGAAGATCACGCAGGATCGGTTATCGGAGTATATGGGTATATCGCCGCAGGCAATTTCAAAGTGGGAAAATGGTACGACCATGCCCGACATCAGGGCGCTGCCCATGCTCGCGGAAATCTTTAACGTTACCACGGATTACCTGCTCGGCATAGAGTATGACGTCTGCGACAGCAGGATCGAAGAATACCGGAAGAAGTACCGCGAGCTGCAGAGGAAAGGCGATAATGAAGGCAGATGCGTGCTTATGAGGAAAGCACTCGCGGAATATCCGAGGAACTACGAATTTATGAATTATCTCGTGCGCAGTCTGTCGTATATCGCCCATGAACCGGAGGATTATCAGGAGATCATCGAGCTGTGCAGGCGCTTGATCGCGGGCTGCCGCGACGATGACATCCGGTTTTCGGCCATTCAGACCCTGTGCAGAGCGTACAGCGATACCGGCGAGGACGAAAAGGCGCTGGAATATGCGCGTATGCTGCCGCTGCGCAAATATGCGAGAGAGGATACGCTGGCGTGGGTCGCGAGAGGCGAAAATAAAATGATGATCATCCAGAGCAACACACTGGATCTGCTGATGGAGCTGGGCGATTATATGATCAGCAGGACCGGCAGGCATAGAGGTATGGGAGATTACGGGCTGTCGTTTGACGAGGAGCTGTCGGTATATCATACGGTGCTGTCGCTTTTGAAGCTGCCGTTTAACGACGAAAATTATTATTTGATCAACGGGAAACTGGCGCATGTGTACCGTTATATGGCGAGATTGTACGCCCGGAACGGGGACAGCGAGAACGCTATGAAATGCTTAAAGCTGGCGGAGCATCACGCCGATGCGTTTGAAAACAGCAAGAACAAGGGATTAAAATATACGTCCCTGTTTTTCGACCAGCTTCAGTTCGAGTTCATGGGAACGCGCCACGGCGACAGCAGCGAATACGGTCCTGTTTTGAAGACCATTCGTCAGCACTGTTTTGATTTTATGCGCGACAGCGAGGAATTCAGGGCGTTCGAAAAAGAAGTGGAAGAAAAAGCAAACGCGGCGCAGTGAGGCCGCGGTATAAGGCGCGGTGATGGCCGCGCCTTATATTAGTTATCGGAAACGATCAGGCTTCCCCGATCGTGGTGCCGGCCTTTCCTGCCAGTCCCTCGGCGGCTCTCTCCGGGGAGGTGATGATGGCCCGCCGCCCTTTGCCGTTCTGGACGAAGTCGACGCTGGCCTCTATTTTCGGCAGCATGGATGCAAATTCGAAATGGCCCTGGGCGATATAGTCGCGGGCTTCCTTGAGATTCATCGTGTGGATCGGACGTTCGGCGGCCTTGCCGAAATCCAACGTCACATTGTCGACGGCGGTCAGGATCATCAGCACGTCGGCGTCCACTTCTTTTGCCAGGAGTCCGGCGGCCAGGTCTTTCTCGATGACCGCGCTGGCGCCTTTCAGATAATATCCCTGGACCATGACGGGAATACCGCCTCCGCCGCAGGCGATGACGATCTGCCCGGCGTCCAAAAGTACGCGGATGGCGTCGATCTCCACGATGGCCACCGGTTTCGGGGCGGCTACCATGCGCTGGAAGCCTTTGCCCGGGACTTCGCGGACGAAATTGCCTTTTTCCTCCTCCGCACGGGCCTCCTCGGCGGTCAGATAGCGGCCGATGGACTTGACCGGAATATGGCTGGCTTCATCGTACGGGTCCACGGTAACCTGCGTCAGGATCGTAGCGACCGGTTTATAGATGCCGCGGCGGATCAGCTGGGCGCGGATGGCGTTCTGCAGGTCGTAACCTATGTAACCTTGGCTCATGG
This sequence comes from uncultured Lachnospiraceae bacterium, assembly GCA_947628025.1. Taxonomy (GTDB): domain Bacteria; phylum Bacillota; class Clostridia; order Lachnospirales; family Lachnospiraceae; genus UBA3402. The sequence continues at coordinate 2,383 of CANQYH010000036.1, forward strand.
CGGAACAGACGGACATGGGAGCCGGGGTATAGCCGGGGTGCTGCAGGCCGAACTCGTTCATCGCGGTGTGGATCATCCCCACCTGCGGGGCGTTGCTGTGGACGACGGCTACCTGCCAGCCCTCCTGGACGAAATCCGCGATGATCCTGGACATGTTCCGTGCCGCTTCTTTCTGCTCCGGCAGATTGGTGCCCAGGGCCTTGTGCCCAAGGGCCATGACGATACGTTTCTTTGGCATATAGGATACCTCTCTTTCAGATCAAATTATAATCTTTGTATGAAAAAATTGCAACAAATAAGTGAAATATAGAAAAAACTGTGCTATACTCGGGATACGGCCGCCTGTGTCCGCTGTGGGAGCGAGAGCGGCCGGGGACGGGAGGAGGCGGCTCATGAAGATTCTCTGGCAGATCATTTATCCCATCGGCCTGTATGAGCTGGCGACGGCGGCGCTCTTTTTGCTGTGGCCGGACGGGGATGCGCTTCTGTGCCAGGGCATATCGGCGCTGGTAACGACGGCGGTCCTGCTTCCGCTTTATGAGAAAGACTGCGGCGGGGCGTCTGCGGGGGAGAGCCGCGCCCGGAGATCCTGGCGGCTGGCTTTCGGCGGGATCGGCGCTTCGCGGCTGGTTTGGCTGCTGTTGGCAGGCGCATCGGCCAGTATCTGCTTTAACAGCCTGATCGGATTCAGCGGCCTGAAAGAGGTGCTTACCGGCTACGAGCAGACGGCCGGGCTGATCTATGCTTCGTCTTTCTGGCGGCAGGCGCTTTTGGCGGGGGTGGTGATCCCTGCGGCGGAGGAGTTGATCTTCCGGGGCTTTCTTTATGGCGTCCTGCGGCGGTTTTCATTTCCCGCTGCGGCGGCAGGCACGGCGGCGCTCTTTGGCCTCTACCACGGCAGCGTGGTTCAGGGCGTCTATGCGTTTATGACCGGGCTGGTACTGGCGCTGTGCCGCGAAACATGCGGCTGCTGGGGGGCCGCGCTTCTGGTCCATATTTCCGCCAATCTGACTTCGCTGGCCGTGCAGGCGGCGGCCGGGGACCTGTTGGCAGGAGCCGGGACCCAGGCGGTCCTGGCGGCGGCGGGGGCATTGGTCCTGTGGGGGTCTCTGCGGCGCTTGAGCCGGGGAGAGGAAAGACCGGTCCGATAGGGAAAATGGCGCGGTTTTATGAATATTTCCGGCCGCTGCAGGCAATGTATTTAGAAGAGCGAAAGAGATAGAAGAATAAAGGGAGAGAACAAGGAGGGGAAACCATTGAAGCTTTTATCGATAGCAGTTCCGTGCTATAATTCCGAAGCTTATATGAGAAAGTGCATCGATTCCCTGCTGAAAGGCGGGGAAGAGGTAGAGATCCTGATCGTGGACGACGGTTCCGCGAAAGACCGGACGCCGGAGATCGCCGACGAGTATGAAAAAGCATATCCCGGCGTCTGCCGCGCCATCCACCAGGAGAACGGCGGACACGGCGAGGCAGTCAACACCGGACTGCGCCACGCTACGGGGATCTATTTTAAGGTCGTAGACAGCGACGACTGTGTGGATGAGGAGGCTTATAAGCAGATTCTGCAGACGTTGCGGCGTTTCGTTTACGGGCGGGAGACGCTGGATATGCTGATCAGCAATTTCGTCTACGACAAGCAGGGCGCGAAGCACAAAAAGGTCATGAATTACCGGACCGCCCTGCCCAAGGATCAGGTCTTTGGCTGGAAAGACGTGAAAGTATTTATCCTGGGCCAGTATATCCTGATGCACTCGGTGATCTACCGGACCGAGCTTCTGCGGGAGTGCGGCCTGGAGCTGCCCAAACATACGTTTTATGTGGACAATATCTTCGTTTACCAGCCGCTGCCCCATGTGCAGACCATGTATTATCTGGATGTGAACTTTTACCGGTATTACATCGGCCGTGAGGACCAGTCGGTCAATGAGCAGATCATGATCGGGCGCATCGACCAGCAGCTGAAAGTGACGAAGCTGATGCTGGATTACTACGATATGGGAAAGATCCCGAACCGGAAGCTGCGCCACTATATGGTCCGCTATCTGGAGATCATGATGGTGATCTCCTCGATCCTGGCGATCCGCTCCGGCACCGACGAGAATATGGCGAAGAAAAAGGAGCTGTGGCAGTACGTGAAAAAGAGGAGCCTGCCGCTGTATCTGCGCCTGCGGTTCGGCTTTTTGGGGCAGAGCATGAACCTGCCGGGAAAGGGCGGACGGAAGATCTCGGAGGCCGGCTACAAGATCAGCCAGAAATTCTTCGGTTTCAATTAGGCGTCCGGCGGGGCTATGGCAAAGCGCCGGGACGGCGGGCGCAGGAGCCAGCTGTATACCAGAGAAAAACATGTGTTTTCCCGGCATATACACAATGAAAACCCTGTGAAATGAACAGAAAGAATAGTGATTGCATTTGGGATCGCCGGGGAGTATATTGTAGAAAGAAGCGGTGCGGTACCGCGGGTGCGGCAAGATGACAGTCCTATAAGGGGAGGCGGCAAAGCGGCCGCGAAAGAGTGAGGCATACGTGTCTTTCTCTTTTTACGTCCGAAACCGGAATCGTATGGCAAAAGATTTCAAAAATCCTGTTAAGAACGCGGCGTGGGAGTACGGGCTGATCTCGCTCAGTATCCTGGTAGTGGCCATAGGCGTGTACTTCTTTAAGTTCCCGAATCATTTCGCGTTCGGCGGCGTCACCGGTTTTTCGGCGGTCGTCAGTGAGATCACCCGTTTGTCGGCCAGCCAGTTCACGTTTGTGGCGAATATGGTGCTCCTGGTCATGGGCTTTCTGTTTCTCGGCCGGGAGTTCGGCATCCGCACGGTGTACGCCAGCGTGCTTTTGTCGGTGCTTCTGGAAGTGTTCGAGGTCCTTTTTCCGATGACGGAACCGTTGACGGACGAGCCGCTGCTGGAACTGATCTTCGCGATCTTTCTGCCGGGGGCCGGCGCGGCGGTGCTGTTTAACATCGGGGCGTCCAGCGGCGGGACGGATATCATCGCGATGATCCTGAAAAAGCATACCAGCATGAACATCGGCGCTGTGCAGTTTATGGTGGATCTGATCACGGTGGTGCTGTCGTTCTTCGTGTTTGATCCGACGACGGGACTTTTCTCCATGCTGGGCCTGATGGCGAAATCGCTGGTGGTGGACGGCGTAATCGAGAATATCAACCAGTGCAAATGCTTCAATATCATCTGCGACGATCCGGAGCCCATCTGCGATTATATCATCAATACGCTGCACCACAGCGCCACGGTCTACCGCGCGGAGGGGGCGTTCACCCATCACGAAAAGACCGTGATCATGGCTACCATGCGCCGCGGCGAGGCGATGCGCCTGCGCAATTTTATCCGTCAGACGGAGCCGTCGGCCTTTATCCTGATCTCCAATTCCAGCGAGATCATCGGGAAAGGCTTTCTGACCAACTGACAGATCGAAGAGAAAGACCGGCCGCAGCCGGCGGGAGATACGCCGGCTGCGGCCGTTTCAGTTTTGCTGACAGAAAGGATGCGAGTTAAGATGAAGCTGCTGATCGTGCGCCACGGCGACCCGGATTATTCCATCGATTCCCTGACGGAGAAAGGCTGGAGGGAAGCGGAGTATCTGTCCGAGAGGCTGTCCGTTTTGGATGTGAAAGCGTTTTATGTCTCTTCTCTGGGACGGGCCAGGGATACGGCGTCCCTGACGCTTCGAAAAATGGACCGGACCGCGGAGGTCTGCCCATGGCTGCGGGAGTTCCATCCGCAGGTCGTCCGGCCTGATACGAACGAGCGTTCCGGCGTGGCCTGGGACTGGCTGCCCCAGGACTGGACCGCCGAGGAGCGGTTTTACCGGAAAGACCGCTGGTATGAGCAGGAGGCCTACGTGGAAGCGGCGGTGAAGCAGGAATACGACTGGGTGACGGGCAATCTGGACCGGGTCCTGGAGCGCCACGGCTATGTGCGCGAGGGGAATTGTTACCGCGCCGTCTGTTCCAATAACGACACCATCGTGTTTTTCTGCCATTTCGGGGTGGAATGTGTGCTTTTGTCCCATCTGCTGGGGATCTCTCCCGTGGTCCTCTGGCACGGGACCTGCGCCGCGCCCACGTCGGTGACGACGGTGGTCACGGAGGAGCGGCGCGCGGGGATCGCGCAGTTTCGCATGACCGCGTTCGGGGACATTTCCCATCTGTATATCCATGGGGAAGAACCGGCGTTTGCGGGCCGGTTCTGCGAGAGCTTTGAAAATGAAAATGAAAGGCACGACTGAGAACGAATCAAACGGATCTCTTTTTGTACGGCAGATCGTGCGGAAAAAGGACTGTCGCCGGCAGCAGTTCTTTTTTATTTCCCATTTTTCGGAGAGCGATGCGGCACGGACGGCAAATGATTCGGAATATATGTTGACAGGCGACATATATCGTGATATGATATATCGTAATACGACACATATAAAGGAGGAGGCGCAGATGAAAAAAAGCGAACCGATGTCGGAGAGCTACTATTATATTCTGCTCTGCCTGGCAAAAGGGGCGAATCACGGTTATGGGATCATGCAGATGACGAAAACATTGTCGCAGGGCGACGTGGTCATCGGTTCCGGGACCATGTACGGGGCTACGGACAACATGATGAAAAAGGGCTGGATCCGTGAAATTCGATCCGATGGACCAGGGTTGGAGCGGCGCAGGCTTTATCAGCTGACCGGCGAGGGCAGGGAGGCGCTGCGGACGGAGATCGCGCGGCTTCGGCGGATGCTGGATAACGCGGAGGAGGTGTAGAAGATGGCGATGGAATACAGGACTTCATACAGGGCGTATACGGTGTGGAATTACCGTCAGGAGATCGAGGATCTGAACCGGGCTTCGGAGCAGGGCTGGCAGCTGGTGCGCGGCGGCTGCTTTCACAGCCGATTCGTGAAAGATCCGGACGTGCGCTTCCGTTACCAGATGGACTGGCGGAACGTGGAGGATATGGGGCGGTATATCGAGACGTTCCGGGAGCAGGGCTGGGAGTATATCAATTCCACGTTCAACCACTGGCATTATTTCCGCAAGTTTTACGATCCGGCGCTGAAAGAGGAGGACTATGAGATCATTACCGACCGGGAGTCGCTGCTGGCGATGCGGCGCCGCTGGTCGCGGATGCTTTTGGCCATCGGGGCGGCCGTGCTGGTATATACGCTGGTATGCGGCGTACAGGCGGTCCGGACGCCGAATCTGCCCTGGCTGCTGCAGATACTGCTCCTTTTGGCGGTGTGCGCGTTTCTACTGAGAGGCGGACTGCTCATGCGGGATCCGGACGCCAGCCGCCGCGGGGACCGGGGGCTGCTGCGGGCATATCTTCTGATCCTCCCTCTGGGATGGGCGGCGGTGATGCTTCTTTTGTACCTGCGGCCGCATTTTGTCACAAACGCGAGGACGGAGGAATTGACCGAACCGTACGTCAATGAGCGCTGGATGGACTTTGAGGTATATTATCCGGATCATTATTACCTGGATCTGGACCTGAGCGCGGACGCGCCGTTTACATTCTCGATCGTGAACGACGCGGGGGAGACCGTGTATACCGTCACCGGGACGGAAATCCATGAGGAGAATGTCCGGCTCCGGCTCGACCGGCGGTGGTACTGGTTTTCTTCTTCCTGCGGCGGCGCGTTTGAGCTGGATGTCCGTCTGGACTGAGACGCGGCAGGGACGGGTCCGGCGTGTTTGCAAAGGGCAATGGAGCGGAATTGGATCATGAGAGATCCTTCTGAGATGCGGAAACGTCTCAGAGGGATTTTCTTTTGTGCAGAAGATCGTGCAGAAAAAGGATTGTTTTCACCGGCCGCAGGCATTATAATGGATGCGGAATCACAGGAAAACGCAGACTGCGCGGAGGGCGATGTGAATGAAGACTTTGGTCGTTTATTTTTCCCTGGAAGGGAACACGAAATGGGCCGCGGAGCGGATCGCGGCGGAGCTGGGAGCGGATATCCTGGCGCTGGAACCGAAAGCGGCATATCCGGATAAGGGATTTAAGAAATATTTCTGGGGCGGCAAAAGTTCGGTGATGAAAGAAGCGCCGGAGCTGGAACCCTATAAGGTAAAAACGGCGGATTACGGGCAGATCGTGCTGGCCGCTCCCGTCTGGGCGGGCAACTTTGCGCCGCCGCTGCGGACGTTTCTGCAGTTGGAGGACCTGTCCGGAAAGAGCCTGGCGCTGGTGACCTGCAGCGGGGGAGGCAGCCCTGCAAAAGCGTTTGCGAATCTGAAAGAACTTCTGCAGGTTTCGGGAGAGATCCCGACCCTGTGGCTGGTTGATCCGAAATCGAAGCAGGACCCGAAGAACGAGACGGCGATCCGGGAATTCTGCGGACGGCTGGGCGCGCAGAAATAGACCCGCGCCGCGGAGAGAGGGACGGACCGTATGAAGAAAGACATTACGATCATCGGGAACGCCGTCGTCGACGTTCTGGCCGGTCCCGTGTCGCCGGAGGTATTTGAGACCGGTTCCCAGGCGGTGCGGGAGACGAGGCTGTCGTTCGGCGGGGACGCGCTGAATGAGGCGGTGATCCTGTCCCGGTTCGGGAAACGGGCGGAGCTGATCTCCAAGGTGGGCCGGGACGAGGCCGGGGTCCAGGTGCTGCGTTTTTTGCGGGAGTCAGGGCTTTCGGCGGACAGCGTTATCGTGGATCCGCAGACCGCCACATCGGTCAATATCGTGCTGGTCGACGGGCGCGGGGAACGGTATTTTCTGACGGATCCCTGCGGGAGCCAAAGGAGGCTGGCGAAGCCGGAGGTGCGGCCGTACCTGGCGGACGCGGCGGGGATCGTCAGCTTCGCGAGCCTGTTTGTGTCGCCGCTTCTGGACATCCCGGCCATGACGCGGCTGTTTGAAGAGATCAAGAGGACTCCGGGCAGGATCCTGGCGGCCGATCTGACGAAAGCGAAGCGGGGCGAGACCCTGTCGGATCTGCGTGGGCTTCTGCCCTATGTGGATTATATTTTTCCGAACGAGGAAGAAATCGCGCTTCTGACGGGAGAGAGCGATCCGTTCGTCAACGCGGGATTTTTATTGGAGGCGGGCGTCTCCTGCGCGGCTGTCAAGTTGGGGAGCCGGGGTTGTCTGCTCCGGACGCGGGACGGGCACGAATGGATCCCCGCGTATCCGGTGAAAGAGTGCGTCGATACCACGGGCGCCGGGGACAGTTTTGCCGCCGGCTTTTTGTGGGCGCTGTCGGAGGGAATGCCGCTGCGGGAGTGCGGTTATTTCGCGTGCGCGGCGGCTTCCTGCGCGGTGGAGCGGATGGGAGCAACGGACGGGATCGTTTCTTTGGAAGAGCCGATGAAGCGGTTCCGAAAGATGCTCCGGTCCGGAGTCTGACGGAGATCTGCGGAACCGGATCCTGGGCAGGAATGAAGAGAATGGGGAGGCGGACGGCGACATGAACGGATACGATCTTTTGCTGACGGTTTTGCTGGCGGTATGCACGGTCCTTATGACCAGGCTGCAGTTTAGCGGCGCCATATGGGGGAGTTATACGGAAAATTATTTCCGGCCGTTCGGATGGTCCGCCCTGCTGCTCTTTTTGGTCCTCCTGCCGCTTTTTTACTGCCTGATCGTCTGGGCGGAGCCGAAGCTGAGAAAAGGGATTGCTGCGCTTTCCCGCGAGGACAGGGAAGACGGCCGGACGCGGAAGATCGTATTCTGGACGGCGGCGATCGCGGCGGCCTGGCTGCCGTATTATCTGTCATATTATCCGGGAGGCGTTTATTCGGATACGGTCGCGTCGCTGATCTATCATTTTTCCCATAGCAGGACGAACCGTCACCCGTTTCTTTATAATACGCTGATCGGTCTGGCCGTTCGCTGCGGCGGGGCGCTCGGAAAAGACGTAACCTGGTCCATGGGACTGTTTCTGGCTGTGCAGATGCTCCTTTTGGAAGCGGAGATCCTGTATTTCCTCCATTGGATGCTGGAAAAAGGGATTGACCGCAGGCTGCGGCGGATGATCCTGCTGGTACTGGTCTTCTGGCCGCTTGTGCCGCTTTACGGCATTTCGATCTGGAAAGATACCCCGTTTTGCATGGCGGTGCTTTTCTGGAGCATTTCTCTGACGGATCTCTATTTGAATATCCGGGACCAGGTCTGGGATCCCCAAACGGTCCTGCGGTTTATGGCGGGAGCGTTTCTGACGGCGTTTACGAGGAACAACGGCATCTACGTCGTCTGGTTCAGCGCGGCGGTGTTTGCAGCGGCGTACTGCAGGAAAAAATTCCCGAAAAAGGCGCTGATTTTTTGCTGCGTGCTTTTTACGGCGGCGGCCTCTGCGGTGATCCAGGGGCCGGTATACCGGCGGATCGGCGTGGAACAGACGGACATGGCGGAAAATCTGGGGATTCCCCTGCAGCAGATCGGGGCGGCCGTCGCTTACGGCGGGAATATCCGGGAGGAACAGATGGAGCGTCTCAGCCGTTTTCTGCCGCCGGAGCAGGTGAAAGAGCATTACACGCCGGGACTGGCGGATCATTTGAAATGGGACGCGGGGCTGGATCCTGCGTATCTGTCGGAGCATATGGGAGAGTTTTGGGACTTATGGCTGCACCTGGGGCTCCAGAATCCCCGGATCTACGCGGAAGCGTATCTTCTGGAAACGGCGGGATTCTGGGACGTTGGCGTGGCTACCGGGGACGCCTATGTGCAGACGTATGTCTGGAACAATACGTTCGGGATCACGCAGACGGATCTGTTTGAAAAATGGTTCGGCTTTTCGTTCCGGCATCTTGTGGATCCGAAGCATTATATCAGCGGCGCCTGGTTTTTCTGGATCTTCTTCGTCTGCCTGATCATGGTGATGAAGCGCTATGGGTGGAGAAAATGTTATCTTTTTACGCCGCAGATGGGAGTCTGGCTGACCGTAATGATCGCGACTCCCGCCGCGTCCAGCCTGCGGTACATTGCGCCGCTGCTCTTTACGCTTCCGTTCGCACTGATCTGGCCGGTCCTGCTTCAGCGGGAGCAGGAGGCGGCCGGCTGCCGTTAGCGGGATCTTATCGTAAATTTGTACGGCAGATTGCGGGAAATGTTTTTGCATTTCTTTCGAATTGTGATATAATCGTTAAGATATATTCTGCATGACGGCCGGAAATATAGGAAGATCATCAAATGGATATAGTGGGAGGCGGCTATGTACCATTTTATCATAAATCCCAATGCCAGCGGGGGGAAAGGAAGCAAGGTCTGGCAGCGGGTCGAGAAAGAACTGTCGCGGCGGGGGATCGAATATGAAGCGTACCTGACCCGGGAAAGCGGTGACGCGAAGAAGAAAGCGGCGGAGCTGACGGACGGGCGGAAAGAACCGTTTACGATCGTGGCGGTCGGCGGCGACGGTACGGTCAACGAGGTGGTGGACGGACTGCTGTCGTCCGGTCCGGTGACGCTGGGATACGTCCCGGCCGGTTCCGGAAACGACCTGGCCAGAAGCCTGCGCCTGCCGAAGAAGCCGGAGAAGTGCCTGCAAAAGATCTTAAACGCCGGGAACCGGAAACTGCTGGATTACGGGATCATCGCGTACGGGGAACGGTCGGGACACCGACGGTTCATGGTCAGTTCCGGCATCGGTATGGACGCGGCGGTCTGCGAGGAGATCCATCGCCTGCGCGCGAAGAAAGGGATCGGGAAAGTGCATTTGAACCGCTGGAGGTACCTGGTGATCGGCGTCCGGCAGTTATGGAAAGCGAAGCCCGTCAAGGGGTACCTGCTCCTGGACGGGACGAAAAAAGTGGAATTTGACCATATTTATTTTGTATCTGCGCATATTCATCCCTATGAGGGCGGCGGATTCAAGTTTGCGCCGGACGCGGATCCCTGCGACGGGAAGCTGACGCTGCGGGTGATCCACCAGGACAGGAAGCTGCTGCTGGTCCCCATCCTTTTGGGAGCGCTGCGCGGGAGCCGGAAAAATTACCGCGGGTCCAGGATCTACAGCTGCCAGGAGGCGGAGATCCATGTGGAGAGGCCGATGCCGGTGCATATGGACGGAGAGAGCTGTATGCGCCAGCAGGAGATCCAGCTGCGCTGCATCCCGCGGAAAGTGCGGATGATCGTGTGAGATACGGTATCCGAAAAGGAAAGGAACGACGGCATGAGGATCGGACAGGGATATGACGTACACCGCCTGACGGAGGGGCGGGATCTGATACTGGGAGGCGTGAAGATCCCTTATGAGAAAGGGCTTCTGGGACATTCGGACGCGGACGTGCTGGTCCATGCGGTGATGGACGCGCTTTTGGGCGCCGCGGCGCTGGGCGACATCGGACAGCATTTTCCGGATACGGACCCGGCCTACGAGGGGATCTCCAGCCTGGAGTTATTGCGGCGCGTGGGCGGCCTTTTGGAAGAAAAAGGATATGTGATCGAGAATATCGATTCGACGGTCATTGCGCAGCGGCCGAAGCTGGCGGCCTACCGCCCGCGGATGGCGGAGAATATTGCCGCTGCATTGGGAATATCGGCGGAACAGGTCAGCGTTAAGGCTACGACGGAAGAGGGGCTGGGCTTCAGCGGCCGCGGCGAGGGGATCGCCGCCCAGGCGGTGGCGCTTCTGGTTTCGCCGGGGGATTTTGGCGGCGACCGGATGGTCCCGGACCGCTGCGCGTTTTGTCCCGGCTGCGGCGGGACGTGAACAAAGCAGAGTGAAAATGGGTTTATTGCGGCTGAGCCGGGATGCGATTGGTGATAGGATTAAATGCCAGGAAAGGATCGAACTATGAAGATTTTCAACACATTGAGCAGGAGAAAAGAAGAATTCGTACCGCTGGAGCCGGGAAAAGTGAAAATGTATGTCTGCGGCCCCACGGTTTACAATTATATCCATATCGGAAACGCCAGGCCGATGATCGTGTTTGACACGGTGCGCCGGTATTTTGAGTACAAGGGATACGAGGTGAATTTCGTTTCCAATTTCACGGACGTGGACGATAAGATCATCCAGAAAGCGATCGAAGAGGGCGTGGACGCGTCGGTGATTTCCGAGCGGTTCATCGCCGAGTGCAAAAAGGACATGGCGGGGCTGAACGTGAAGCCGGCGACCACCCATCCCCAGGCGACGAAAGAGATCCCGGGGATGCTGGAGATGATCCGCACCCTGATCGAAAACGGTCACGCTTACGCGGCGGCGGACGGCACGGTTTATTTCCGCACCGCGTCTTTCCCGGACTACGGAAAGCTCTCCCACAAAAACCTGGATGAGCTTCAGTCCGGCTTCCGGGAGATCAAGGTGACCGGCGAGGAGGGCAAGGAGGACCCGGCGGATTTCGTATTGTGGAAACCGAAGAAAGAGGGCGAGCCGTTCTGGCCGTCGCCGTGGTGCGACGGGCGTCCCGGCTGGCACATCGAGTGCTCGGTTATGGCGAAGCGGTACCTGGGCGACGAGATCGACATCCACGCGGGCGGCGAGGACCTGATCTTCCCCCACCATGAGAACGAGATCGCCCAGAGCGAGTGCGCCAACGGCAAGCCGTTCGCCAGGTACTGGATGCACAACGGTTTTTTGAACATCGACAATAAGAAGATGTCCAAATCTCTGGGGAATTTCTTCACGGTCCGGGAGATCAGCGAGAAATACGATCTGCAGGTGCTGCGCTTCTTCATGCTGAGCGCGCATTACCGCAGCCCGCTGAATTTCAGCGCGGAGCTGATGGAGGCCTCCAAAAACGGCCTGGAGCGGATCCGCACGGCGGCGGCGAGGCTGAAAGAGCTGGAGCAGAAGCTGGGCGCGGCGGAAGACGGCCTGACCGGAGACGCGTCGTGGACGGAGCGCCTGTCCGGACAGGAACAGGCCGGCATCGCGGCGGCAAACGAATTGACGGCCAAATACGAGGCCGCCATGGACGACGATTTCAACACGGCCGACGCGGTCTCCGCGATCTTTGAGCTGGTGAAGCTGAGCAATTCCACGGTCTCGGAGAGCAGCAGCCCGGCCTATGTGACGTACCTGCGCCGGACGGTTGCGAAGCTTTGTGATGTGATGGGCATTATCCCTGAGACGAAAGACGAGTCTCTGGACGCGGAGATCGAGGCGCTGATCGAGGCGCGGCAGCAGGCCCGGAAAGAGAAAAATTACGCGCTGGCGGACGAGATCCGCGGGAAGCTGTCCGGGATGGGGATCATCCTGGAGGACACTCGGCAGGGCGTCAAATGGAGACGCGCATGACGGCGGAGGGACCAAAGGACGGGAAAACCGCGGCCAACGTCCTGCCGGACTATTTTAAAAAGACGTTTCATCTGCACCAGATCGACGCGGCGGTCTATTCTCCGCTGGCCCTGGCCTATATCGGAGACGCGGTTTACGAAGTGATGATCCGCACGCTGGTCGTGAACCAGGGCAATATGCAGGTCAGCAAGATGCACCGCCATGACGCCAGCCTCGTAAAGGCCGAGGCGCAGGCCAGGATGATCCGCCTGCTGGAACCGGAGCTGACGGAGGAGGAAGCGGCCGTCTATAAGCGGGGGCGCAACGCGAAATCCGTGACGACGGCGAAAAACGCCACGGTCATGGATTACCGGACGGCGACCGGGTTTGAGGCGCTGGTCGGTTATCTGTACCTGCAGGAAAGGCTGGACCGGCTGGCCGAGCTGGTGGGGATGGGACTGCAGAAGATAGGAGAATTTCATGAGGATCAATGAGAAATACGAAAAAGCCGGAACCGGAAATCCGCGCAAAGTGAGAAAGGACGGGCGGCCCGTGGGGGTGCGGCCGGTACGGAAAGCGGATGAAAACGAAAACGCGGAGCCGGAGGAAAGCAAAGAAGCGCCCGGCGAGGAGGAACTGACGCAGGTAGAGGGGCGCAACGCGGTATTGGAGGCGTTCCGCTCCGGAAAGACTGTGGATAAGCTCTTTGTCCTGGACGGCTGTAAGGACGGGCCGGTTCAGACCATTGTGAGAGAGGCCAGAAAGCAGGACGTGATCCTGAATTTTGTGACGAAAGAACGCCTGGACCGGATGTCCTGTACCGGGCACCATCAGGGCGTCATCGCGCAGACCGCGGCCTATGGCTATGCGACGGTGGAAGAGATACTGGAGAGAGCTAGGGAGAAAGGCGAGCCTCCGTTTCTGATCCTTTTGGACGGCATCGAGGACCCGCACAATCTGGGCGCGATCATCCGGACCGCCAACCAGGCCGGGGCCCACGGCGTGATCATTCCCAAACGGCGGGCGGTGGGGCTGACCGCGACGGTCGCCAGGACTTCGGCCGGAGCGCTGAATTATACGCCGGTGGCGAAAGTGACGAACCTGACCGCCACGATCCAGCAGCTGAAAAAGGAGGGGATCTGGTTTGTCTGCGCGGATATGGGCGGCGAGCTGATGTACCGCCTGGACCTGACCGGCCCCATCGGACTGGTGGTAGGCGCCGAGGGAGACGGCGTCGGCAAGCTGGTGCGCGAGAACTGCGATCTGGCCGCGGCGATCCCGATGAAAGGGGACGTCGATTCCCTGAACGCGTCGGTGGCGGTCGGGGTGCTGGCTTACGAGATCGTCCGGCAGAGGATGAAGCTGTAAGAGATACTGGGAAATTGTGTGGTATAACCTATATTTTTTCATGATTTCGGGATAATAAGGATACGGGTTTATTCCCGAATCATGAGAGGGGGCGAGGGG
>CANQYH010000037.1 GCA_947628025.1 uncultured Lachnospiraceae bacterium
AACCAGCCATCAGATACAGCCCTTTATGGCGCTGACCGACCACCGGGTCTACAATTTCAGGAATTTCGCGCCGGACGTGCCGGTCACGATCATTCCCGGCATGGAGTTCGACAATCCGTTCGACGTGGAGGGCAATCTGTTCCGCACGTTCCACACGCTGTGCCTGGGGCCGGCCAGGGAGGACGGCAACGGCTTCGAGCAGGACGAACGTCCGGCCAGGGGCAGAGCGGCGAATCAGGAGGAATACCAGAGCTATCTGGACGAATTCCACGCCAAAGGGAACCTGACGATCTACTGCCATCCCCAGTGGAGCTCCACGCCGACCCGGTATTTCGATAAGCTGGAAGGCGATACGGCGCTGGAGATCTGGAACACCGAAAGCGTGATCGGCAACGATATGGACGCCGACACGGCCTGCTGGGATGAGCTGCTCGGAATGGGCAAGGTCATCTACGGCGTGGCGGTGGACGACGGGCACGGGATGAACGTCCACGGCCACGGCTGGGTGATGGTGAACGCGGAGAACAACGTCAACGCGATCCTTGCCGCGCTGCGGGCGGGAGCTTTCTACTCCAGCTGCGGGCCGGAGCTGTACGATTTTTATGTGGAGGACGGGAAAGCGATCGTGGAATGTTCCCCCGCCGCGACGGTCCGGTTCCACTGCGACAGACACCCCATCGACAAGATCGTATCCGAGGACGCCTCCATGACGAGGGCGGAGCTGCTGATCCGGGAACAAAAATACCTCCGCGTCAGCGTGGTCGATAAGGACGGGAAATGCGCCTGGAGCAACCCGATCTTTCTCCGGTAAACAGGGCAAAATGAAAGAATTGCGATACAAATCCTGAAGCGTTCGTTAAAATTAGCAGAATAATATTGACATTAACAATAATGTTGCTATAATAATAGAATAGAGGAAGCAAAGGCTCTATAATTTGTGTAAAATGCATAATATTGTAATTACCAGGAGGGGGTACTATGAAAAAAGCCAAAGACCAGCCGCAGCCGTACCGGCAGACACTGACGGTCAGGAAAGACCTGCGAAGAAACTGGACGCTCTATCTTCTGTTTCTTCCGGTGCTTGCCTACTATATCGTCTTCAGTTATTTTCCTATGTACGGCGTGATCATCGCCTTTAAGGATTTCAACATCAGCAAGGGGATCCTGAAAAGTCCGTGGGCCACGATGCCCAACGGCGAAATAAACCTGTTCAAGCACTTTATCAATTTCATCGAAACGCCCACGTTTTGGCGTCTGTGCAAAAACTCCATCCGCCTGAGCGTCAGCCGCCTGCTGATCGGCATGCCGTTTCCCATTATGTTCGCGATCCTGTTGAACGAACTGCGGTTCAGCAAGCTGAAACGCGTGATCCAGACCGTGTCCATCTTCCCGCGTTTCGTATCCGGGGTGGTAATCGCGGCTGTCATCAAGACGTTCTGTTCCTCCAACGGCCTGATCACCAACGGGCTGCGCTCCCTGGGGTTCAACATAACCAAGCCCCTTCTGCAGATCCCGGCGGCGTTCACGCCCATCTATGTCGCTAAAGGCATATGGGGGGGTTTGGGCTGGGACGCCCTCGTCTATATCGCGGCCATCGCCGGGGTGGACAAGGAGGTCTATGAGGCGGCGTCCATCGACGGCGCGGGCCGTCTCATGAAGATCTGGCACATCACGCTGCCCAGCGTGAAACCGGTGTTCGTGCTCCGGCTCATCATGAGCATGGGCGGCATCCTGGCCGTAGGCGCGGAGGAGATCATGCTTCTGTACAACGAGACCGTCTATTCGGTTTCGGACGTGATCTGGACGTACGCGTACCGGAAAGGTATGCTGGAAATGAATTACAGCTATTCCGCCGCCATCGGCCTGATGAATTCGGTGATCGCTTTCATCCTGACGCTGATCTGCAACGCGATCTGCCGGAAAGTCAACGAAATCAGTCTGTTCTAACGAGGGGGGAGAGTCTATGAAAAAGAAAAAGATTAAAAACTGGAAAGAGTTCATCGTGGATCTGTTCCTGGCGGCGCTGGCGATCTTTATCGGCGTACTCATGGTCTATCCGATGATGCACGAGCTGTTCATTTCCATCAGCGACCCCAACAAGCTGGGGATGCAGATGGGCCTTGTCCTGCATCCTCTGGGCTTCAGCCTCCAGGGCTATAAGCTGCTGAGCCATGTGCAGCACTTCTTCACCGGCTTTTTTAACACCATGTATGTCATGTTTTTCGGCCTGAGCCTCAACCTGCTCATGACCTGCCTGGGCGCGTACTTCCTGTCCCGGAGCAGCGCGGATGTCAAATGGCGCGGGGTGGTGGTGATCATCATCCTGATCACGCAGTACTTCAGCGGCGGCATGATCCCCACCTGGCTGCTGGTGCGGGACCTGGGACTGTTAAATACCCGCTGGGCGCTGATCCTGCCGGGGGCCGTCAGCACAGGCAACATGATCCTTCTGAACGCGTATTTCCGGTCCGTTCCGAAAGAGCTGGAGGATTCGGTGCGCGTGGACGGCGGCGGCCACCTGACGGTGCTGTTCCGGGTCCTGATCCCCCTGGCCAAGGCGGGCCTGGCGGTTATGTTCCTCTACTACGCGGTGGACATCTGGAACAGCTGGTTCTCCGCCGAGCTCTATATCACCAAACCCGAACTCTGGCCGCTGCAGAAAGTGGTGCAGGACCTGATCGTAAAGGAAGGCGGCCAGATGATGGGATCGGGCGCGATGGCTGCCATGGGCGTCTCGGCGAACACGCAGGAGGTCATGAAAGCGGCCATGGTGGTGCTGTCCAGTCTGCCTTTCCTGATCATCTACCCGTTTATGCAGAAATACTTCCGGGAGGGCCTGCTGGTGGGCTCCCTGAAAGGCTGACAGGAAACCTATGGATCATATGAGAGAACAATAAGGAGGATATGAGTATGAAGATTACCTTTATGGGCGCGGGGAGCACCGTCTTCGCGCGCAACGTCATCGGCGACTGCATGTGCAGCGAGGTGCTGCGCGACAGCGTCTTCGCGCTCTACGACATCAACGGGGAGCGGCTGGAGGAGAGCCGGATCATCTTGGAGGCCATCCGCCAGACGGCGGGCGGCTACGGCAGCATCGAGTGCTACCTGGGAGTGGAGAAGCGCAAGGACGCCCTGCGGGGGGCCGACTTCGTGGTCAACGCGATCCAGGTGGGCGGCTACGATCCCTGCACGATCATTGATTTTGAGATCCCCAAAAAGTACGGCCTGCGCCAGACCATCGGCGATACGCTGGGCATCGGCGGCATCATGCGGGCCCTGCGCACCATCCCGGTGGTGGAAGAATTCGCCAGGGATATGGAGGAGGTGTGTCCCGACGCCCTGTTCCTCAACCACGTCAACCCCATGGCCATGCTGACCGGCTATATCCAGCGCTACACCGGCGTGCGCACCGTCGGCCTCTGCCACAGCGTGCAGAGCTGCTCCAGGGACCTGTTAAAGCAGCTTGACATGCGCGACCGGCTGGAGGGCCGCCGGGACCTGATCGCCGGCATCAATCACATGGCCTGGCTTCTGGAGATCCGGGACAAGAACGGCGTGGATCTCTATCCCGAGATCAAAGCCCGCGTCGACGCCAGGATCGCGGAACCGGACTGCGACGACAAGGTCCGCCTGGACTACATCCGGCGGTTCGGCTACTTCTGCACGGAGTCCAGCGAGCACAACGCCGAGTACAATATGTTCTACATCAAGGACCGCTATCCTGAGCTGCTGGAGCGCTACAATATCCCGCTGGACGAATACCCCAAGCGGTGCGTGGACCAGATCGAGGGCTGGAAGAAAGAGTACGCCCAGATGCTGGAGACAGGCGCGGGCGCGAAAGAGCACGTCCGTTCCAAGGAGTATTCCTCCCATATCATGGAGGCCTGCGTCACCGACACGCCCTACCGGATCGGCGGCAACGTGCTGAATACGGGCTTCCTGATCACCAACCTGCCGGAGGACGCCTGCGTGGAGGTGCCCTGCCTGGTGGACGGGACCGGCGTCCATCCCTGCCATGTAGGCCCCCTGCCCGTGCAGTGCGCGGCCCTGAACATGACGAATATCAATGTGCAGCTGCTCACCATCGAGGCGGCGCGGACGCGGAAGAAAGAGCACATCTATCAGGCGGCCATGTTCGATCCCCATACCGGCAGCGAGCTGGACATCGATACCATCGTGAAGATGGTGGACGAGATGATCGAGGCCCACGGGGATTACCTGCCTGCCTACCGCTAAGGGGAGGATGGAATGGAGAAAAACGTCCTGTTCCCGCAGGTGGGAGGCTTCCTGCACGGAGGGGACTACAATCCGGATCAGTGGCTGGACCGGCCGGATATCCTGGAGGAGGACCTCCGCCTGATGAAAAAGGCCGGCGTCAACTGCGTGACCCTGGGAGTCTTTTCCTGGGTCATGTACGAGCCGGAGGAAGGCAGGTTTAATTTTGACTGGCTTGCCGGTATCATGGACCGGCTGTACGCGGAGGGGATCTATACGATCCTTGCCACTCCGTCGGCGGCCCATCCCGCGTGGCTGGACGCGGCGTACCCGTCGGCGGTCCGGGCGGGGAGGGACGGCAGGCGCTGCCGCCACGGCGGCAGGGTCAATACCTGCTGGTCCTCGCCGGAGTTCCGGGAGAAAGTAAAAATCGTCGACCGGAAGCTGGCGGAGCGGTTCGGCTCCCATCCGGGACTGCTGCTCTGGCACATCGCCAACGAGCTGGGGGGCGAATGTTTCTGCCCCTTATGCGCCCGGCGGTTCCGGGAGTACCTGGCGCGGCGGTTCGAGGGAGACATCGGGAAGCTGAACCGGGCCTGGTGGACCACGTTCTGGGGCCACTGTTACAGCGATTTCTCCCAGGTGGAGCCGCCGTATTCCGACGGGGAGAGCAGTATCCCGGGACTTCTGGTGGAATGGAAGCGCTTCACCACCTGGAACATCGTGGACTTCGTCAAGACGGAGATCGCCGTGTTCAAAGAACGGACGCCGCAGATCCCGGTGACCATGAACTTTATGTCGTTCTCGGAGAAGCTGGACTACCGGGCGGCGGCGAAGGAACTGTCCCTGGTGTCCTGGGACAGCTATCCCGCGTTCCATAACGACCGGGAGACCCTGTATGACACCATGGCGGAGACGGCCTTTTATCACGCGGTGATCCGCTCCTTGAAACCGGAGAAGCCGTACCTGCTGATGGAATGTACCCCCAGCGTGGTGCACGGGATGTCCTATAATAAGCAGAAGCGTCCGGGAGTGCACCGGCTGGCCTGCCTGCAGGCCGTCGCCTGCGGCTCGGACTCCGTCCTGTACTTCCAGTGGAGGAAGAACCGGGGAGGCTGCGAGCAGCACCACGGCGCCGTGGTGGACCATCTGGGGACGGCAGACACGCGGATCTTTCGGGAAGTGAGCCAGGTGGGCGAGACGCTTTCGCGGCTCTCGCGGGCGGCCGGGACCGTGACGTGCGCCCGGACCGCGATGCTCGTGGACTGGGATAACCGCTGGGCCCTGAACGAAGGGCATCTGGCGGGCAAGGAAACGAAAGAATATGTAAGGACCTGCATGACAATCTGGAAAGAATTTTTCCGTCATGGGGTGGAGATGAATGTGGTCTCTTCGGAGGCGGACCTGTCCGGATACCGGATCGCGGTGGCCCCGATGATGTACATGCTGCGGCCTGGGACGGCCGCCAATCTGAAACGGTTCGTGGAGAACGGGGGCCAGCTGCTGGCGACGTATATGACCGGCTATGTGGATGAACACCAGCTCTGCTATCTGGGAGGATTTCCCGGAGACGGTCTCTCCCAACTGTTCGGCGTGATCAGCGAGGAACTGGATACGCTGTACCCGTCGGACAGAAACCGCATCCGTTTCGAGGACGGAACCGAGTGGGAGGTATTCGATTACGCGGAAGTTCTGCGTGTGGGAACCGCCGAAGTGCAGGGCGTATACGCGGAAGATTACTATAAGGGCGGCGCGGCCGTCACCTGTAATCCGTTCGGCAAAGGGAAAGCCTGGTACGCGGCGGCCCGCGTGGCCCCGGAAGAGATGTGGACGCTGTTTGAGAAGATGCTTGGGGAATGTGGGATACCGGCGCGCCGTCTGCCGCAGGGAGTGGAATACCATCAGAGACTGGGGGAAGAGGGAACGTACGATTTCTATCTCAACTGGACCACAGAACCCCGCGCTGTGGAGACCGGGCCCGGACGGGAACTGCTGACCGGCCGGAGCGCGGGAGAGGGAGCGTGGGAGCTGGAGCCCTACGGCGCGGCCGTGGTCCTCAGAGAGACGCCGCGGGGAGGCGCCCCGGACCCCCGGATCGCAACCGATGCAAATGGCTGGAAACAAGAGTAAAAAAGAGGAGGAGAGTCATGAAAAAAGCAATGCTGAGAAAACTTGCCGCGATGGCGATCGCGTGCGCCATGGCCGCGTCCCTGTTCGCGTGCGGACAGAAGCCGCAGGCGGAGGAGACGACGGCGGCCGCCCAGACGACGGCCCAGACGGCGGCCGCGGGAGGGACGGAAGCGGCCCAGGAGGAAACCGGGGAGACGCAGGCCGCCGAGCCTTTCTCCTATCCGATGGACCCCATCACGTTCACCATCAACGGGGCCGACTACTATGAGACGTCCTACTATACGCAGCAGATGGACGTGGATCCCAACGACTGGTGCTATTCGAAGCTGCGGGAAGCAACCGGCGTGACCCTGGAGTCGTTTGGCTGCACGAGCTACGGCCCGACCAGCAGCAGCTTCGTGATGATGCTTATGAGCGGCGAGCTGCCGGATCTCTATCACTGCAGCTGGAAGAACTATCCCGGCGGCATCCAGGCAGCCGTAAACGACGGTTATATCATCCCTCTGAACGATTACATGGATGAATATATGCCGAATTTCAAGGCCTACCTGGACGCGAACCCGTATGTGAAAGCCCTGGTGTCCCTGCCGGATGGCACCATCGCTGAGGTCCCCATGGTCTGGGCGCTGGAGACGGACAGGGCCTATTCGGCCTCCAAGATCCCCATCCGCAAGGACTGGCTGGACGCCCAGGGACTGGAGATCCCGGAGACCATCGAAGAGCTGGACCATGTCCTGCGGGTGCTGAAAGAGGCTTACGATCTGCCGGCTCCGCTGACCTTTGAGTCGCGCTGGCTGTGGAACCTGAACTCCGCTTGCTTAAGCTCCGCGTACGGCACGACCTATACGTTCTACGCGAACGACGGCGTGGTGCATTTCGGCCCGCTGGATCCCGCTTATAAAGATTTTATCGCGCAGATGGCCACCTGGTATAAGGACGGCATCCTGGATCCCGATTTCCCCACGGTTTCCAAATCCGACACCACGGGCAAATTCACCATCGGCTGGACCGCGTGTGGCCTGAACATTGACTACGACAGCGCCATCCTGGCCAACAAGGGCGAGGACAACGGGTTCGAGGTGGCTACTTTCGACGGCACGGTGGCCCATAAGGGAGATAAGGTTGAGCTGAGCGGCCTGGCCGACGGCGTAGACGGAGCGGCTTCGATCTCCCCGACCTGCAAGAACATCGAGGCTGCCTGCCGGTTCCTGGATTACGGGTTCAGCGAGGAGGGGGCCAGGCTTTTAAGCTACGGGACCGAGGGCGTCTCCTACGAGATCGGCGAGGACGGGAAGCCCTACTTCACGGACAAGGTGAAACATCCCTCAAACAACGCCAGTCCCGGCACGGCCAGGGATTTCTATACCCGGTACGCCGGCTGGGCGTTCCTGTGCTATGATATCCACGCGCACAATCCGGACTTTACGCTGGATAACACCCCGGATACCAACATGCAGGAGCATCTCGTTCCCAACCTGAATATGACCAAAGAGGAGAGCGACGTCATAAAGACATACTGGACGAACCTGGACGACTACTGCAGAGAGAATATCATGTCGTTCATCGTCGGCAATACGAGCATGGACGAATGGGACGGGTTTGTGCAGCAGATCCGCGACAGCTATCACGCGGAGGAAGTGCTGGCGGCCTGGCAGGGCGCGTATGACAGGTACATGGCGCTGGTCGACTAACCGTCCGGGATAAACGGCGGCAGGCCGGAAATACAGGGGGCGACGTATGAGGATAAGAGTTAGAAAATTTGCCGCGGGGCTGCTGGCGGGAGCGCTGGCGCTGTCCGCGGCGGGCTCCGGCCCGGGCGCGCCGCGGACGGCATG
The DNA here is from genome assembly GCA_947628025.1 of uncultured Lachnospiraceae bacterium. Lineage (GTDB taxonomy): Bacteria > Bacillota > Clostridia > Lachnospirales > Lachnospiraceae > UBA3402. The sequence goes on from CANQYH010000037.1 coordinate 8,181, forward strand.
GGCCGCCGGTACGTCCGGGAAAGCCGCGGTATACGCGGACGCGGAAAACGGCGACGACGCCAATCCCGGTACGCCGGACGCGCCGGTGCGGACGCTGGCCCGGGCACAGGAGCTGGCGCGCGGCCTGATCGAAGATATGACCGGGGACGTGACCGTGTACCTGCGCGGCGGGCGGTACGAGCCGGAGGACACCCTCGTGTTTGATCAGAGGGACGGCGGGAAAAACGGCTTTAACGTGATATGGACCTCCTGCGAGGGCGAGGAGGCGGAGATCTCCGGCGGTACCCGGATCACCGGCTGGACGCTGCAGGACGAGGCGAAGAATATCTGGTCCGCGCCCGCTCAGGGCGTCCTCAGCCGCGATTTCTTCGTGGACGGGGAAAGAGCGGTCCGCTCCCGGGCGGAGCAACTGACGGTGTTGGATGTGAACAGGGCCTACGGAACCATCATGCTGGATCCGGAGGGGCTGCCGGAAAGCTTTGCCCGCCCTCAGGATCTGGAGGTCACGGCGCGGGCCGCGTGGAGATCCTATGTGATCCATGTAGACAGCGTCACCGAGTATGAGGATTATCCGGGGTACCCGCTGATCCAGTGCACGGAAGAGAGCTGGAACTGGACGGGGGCCGTGGCGGATCCCGGCAATACCGGCATCATGTCCCTGGAGAACGCCTATGAGCTGCTGGACCAGCCGGGGGAGTGGTACCTGAATCCGGAGGAAGACCGGATCTACTACATACCCAGGGAGGGCCAGGATATGGCCGCCGCCGACGCGGTGCTGGGCCGTCTGGAGGAGCTTTTCCGCTTTGAGGGCACGCCGGAGGCGGTGGTGGGGAACATCACCCTGCAGGGTCTGGCGTTCCGGTACACGACCTGGCGCGAGGCGGACAAGCCCTGGGGGCTGCACATGGACGGCCAGCCCCTGGTGGTACGGACGGAGAACGGCGGCAGGGCCCATAGTATCAAAGACGCCCTGAGCGCGGTATACGGCACATACCTGGACCATATGACGGTGGAGGGGTGCCGCTTCGAGCATCTTGGCGATAAGGGGATCATGTTCCTGCGCGGGATCAAGAATACCAGGATCACCGGAAATCACATGGAGGATCTGGGCGGCGGCTCCATCTATCTGGGAGATATAGGAGGCGACGATTACCATCCCAGCGAGTCGGAGGAAGGGCCGGTCCGCCTGACAGAGAACAATGATATCACGGACAACTATATCAAGGACGTGTGCCTGACCTACAAAGGGCTGCACGGGGCTTACATGGGCCACGTGGCGCGGACCCGGTTCGACCATAACACCATGATCAATACCCCCTATGTGGGAGTGGGCATGGGCTATATCGCAGCAGGCGAAGAAGCCCTCACCGAGGACGAGAGCCGGATCGAGTGCCGCGAGAACAGCATTTCCTACAACTATCTGGAGAATACCATGTATGAGCTCTACGACGGCGGAGCGATCTATATCACTCCCAGGTACGATGATTCCCAGGTTGTAGGGAACTACATCAACAAAAGCGGAAACAACGGCATCTATTTTGACATGTATTCCTATGGCTTTACCGTGACGGAAAACGTCCTCGTAGACTGCAGCAGGAATTTCCAGTGGGACGGGAACCACCTGTCGATCTATGACAATTACGCCAAGGAGGCCCCGGTCGGGGACCTGATCACGGAACGGCCCATCGACGGCAAGCTGTACAACCGGTTTGAGAATAACTACCGGTGGGACGAGGCCGCCGTCGAAGCCATCCGGGCGGCCGCCGGAGCGAGAACGGACGCCGCGGAGACCGAGGCGGAAGAGACCGCCGGGACGGAAGAGACCGAGAACGCCGGATCGGAAAAGACAGATACCGCAAGCGGGTCCGGGGCGGCGGAAGAGACCGGGACCATAGCCGGGACCTCCGGATCGGAAGAGACCGGGACCATAGCCGGGACCGCCGGAGCGGAAAAGACCGGGACAACAGCCGGGACCTCCGGATCGGAAGAGACAGGGACCACAGCCGGGACCGAAGCGCCGGAAGAAACCGGAACCGCAGCCGGGTCCGAAGCGCCGGAGACCGCAGCCGCCGCCGGATCGCCGGAGACGTCCGGCACGTCCGAACCGGCCGGGGAGCCTGAGACGGCGGCTTTGGCCCGGGCGGGAGAAACCGGAGGCGCGCTCGCATGGCCGGTGGCTGCGGCTGCGGCCGTGATCGTGCTGGCCGCGGCGGCGGGGATCCTGCTCGGCCGGAAGAAAAAAGGCAAAACAGGCGGAACCGAATAAGGAGCGAAAGGGGAACCATGGCAATGAAAGGAATTATGCTGGACTGCTCCAGGAACGGCGTGATGAAGCCGGAGGCGCTGAAACGCTACGTAAGGATGATCGCGAAGATGGGCTATGACACGCTGATGCTTTATACGGAAGACACCTATGAGGTGGACGGCGAACCTTTCTTCGGCTATATGAGGGGCAGGTATACCAAAGCGGAGCTGAAAGAGGCGGACGCGTTCTGCGCGGAGCTGGGCGTGGAGCTGGTGCCGTGCATCCAGACGCTGGCCCATCTGAAACGTTTGTTCAAATGGGAGGCCTACGACGGCATCTGCGACTGCGACGACATTCTCCTGATCGGCGAGGAAAAGACCTATCAGCTGCTGGACCACATGTTTTCCACGCTGCGGCAGTGCTTTTCCACCGCAAAGATCCACATCGGGATGGACGAGGCGTTCAGGGTGGGCCTGGGCAAATATCTGGTGCGGCACGGGTACGAGGAACGGTTCGGGCTGCTGTGCAGGCACCTGAACCGGGTCTGCGAGATGGCGGCCGCCTACGGCTTCGAGCCCATGATCTGGAGCGATATGTTCATCCGCTTCGCCACGGATCATTATCAGAAGGATAAGATCAATCCGGAGTGGGTGAGGCAGAAGATCCGGGAGGTCTCTCTGCCCGAGAACGTGACCTTTGTGTTCTGGGACTATTACACAAAGGACAAGGAATACTATAAGAAAATGATCGAAGTCCACAAAGCGTTCGGCAGGAACGTGGTGTTCGCCGGGGGCGCGTGGACCTGGAAAGGCTTCGCGCCGGACAACGCGTTCAGCTTCAGCGTCACCGAAGCGGCGATGCAGGCGGTCAGGGAGTGCGGGATCGAAGACTGGTTTTTGACCTGCTGGGGCGACGACGGCGACGAATGTTCCAAATTCGCGGTGCTCCCGGCCCTGGTGCACGCGTCCCTGGCGGCGGAGGGCCGCGGGGACATGGACGCGGTAAAGGAGAAATTCCGGGAGATCGTCGGAGCGGAGCTTGACGCCTTTATGCTGCTCGACCGTCTGGATCTGGACGAAGGGCTGAATGGGAGCTGCGCCAAATACCTGCTTTATACGGACGTATTCAAGGGCTTTGAGGATCCCAGGCACGAAAAGGCCGATGGCGCGTACTACGCGCAGCTGGCGGAGCAGCTGCGGTGCGCGGACGGCAAGGGCGGGTACGGATGGCTGTTCGACGCCTACGAGGCGCTGTGCCGGGCGCTGGCGGTCAAGAGCGGGCTGGGCGGAAAGACGCGGAAATATTACGGCGAGGGCGACAGGGCGAACCTGGCGAAACTGGCGGAGGAAGACTATCCGGCGGCCCTCGAGGCGGTCCGCGGGTTTTACAGAGCCTATCGGAAGATGTGGATGGAGGAGAAAAAGCCCTGCGGCTTCGACGTGCAGGATATCCGCCTGGGCGGCCTGATGCAGAGGCTGGAAAGCTGCAGGCTCAGCATCGAAGAGTACCTGCGGGGCGAGACGGATTCCATCCCAGAGCTGGAAGAGGAGGTCCTGCAGATCCGCTGCGGGAAGCGGCCGTGGCACTATCTCGTGACCTGCAATGCGCTGGCGGACTGATCCGGACCGGAAGGATTTTGAAAAGTCAAAAAAAACCAAAAAAAGGCTTAAAAAAGGCTTGAAATAACGTTAATGTTATGATAATATAAAAACTGTAACGATAACGTTGTGCCTTTGTAACAAACAGAGGAAGAAAAAAGGAGGGTAACTATGAAAAAGCGATGGGTTGCGATGCTGGCGGCGGGCGCTATGGTGCTTTCTTCGGTATGCGCGGGTCTGGGAACCGTAGGTACGATGGAAGCGGCGGCCGCGCCGGCGGACGGGGGAACCGTGGTGTACGTGGACGCGGCGAACGGCGACGACGGGAACGACGGATCATTGGAAGCGCCGGTGCAGACGCTGGCCAAGGCGCAGGAGCTGGCCAGGGGTTTGGCCGCCGGCATGAGCTCCGACGTGACGGTCTGCCTGCGGGGCGGACTCTATGTACTGGACAGTCCCCTGGTATTTGACGCGAGCGACAGCGGGCAAAACGGCTTCACCATGGTGTGGACCGGCTACGAGGGCGAGGAGGCCGTGATTTCCGGCGGTACAGAGATCACCGGATGGACCCTGTATGACGCGGACCGCGACATCTGGGCGGCGCCGGCGCAGGGAGTGGCCAGCCGCGATCTGTATGTGAACGGGGAGAGGGCCCTGTTCTCCCGCTCGCCGCAGGTGAGCGTGAAGGATGTATCTTCATTCTTCAACCGCGTGACGCTGAATAAGAGCCTGCTGCCGGATACGTTCGCGCATCCGGAGGACATCGAGCTGGTGGCGCGCCAGACAGAGTACTGGACCGTGCTTCCGGCGGCGAGCGTGAAGACGGACGACGAGTACCACGCGATCACGCTGGAACAGGCCGCGCTGGATTCCCACCGGGCGATCGCGAGAGGCGAGACCGCCGATGAAGAGGACCTGCGTGACAAATACGTGCTGTTTGTCCAGAACGACTATGAGCTCATCGACGAGCCGGGAGAGTGGTACCTGGATAAGGGCGCGGATACGGTGTATTACAAGCCCAGGGAGGGCGAAGACATGACGGCCGTTTCGGCGCGCCTGGGACGCCTGGAGAGCCTCTTCGAGCTGCGGGGCGTCCAGAACTTCCGCCTCAGCGGGCTGACGTTCGCGGACACGACGTGGCTGCAGGGGGATAAACCCGAGGGCGTGGTGTGCGCGAGACAGGGTACCTACCTGGATGGGAGCGGCCCGGAGAACTACCCGGACGGGACGATCGCCATGGACGGGATGAACGCGGTATACGGCGAGTCCCTGGACCATGTGGAGATCACGGACAACAAGTTCCGCAACCTGGGCGGAAACGCCGTGTTCTTGGAGAAAGCGATCAAGAACGCGACCATCACCGGCAACGATCTGTATGACATCGCGGCCTGCGGAATCACGGTAGGCGGCGGGCGCGCCGAGTGCGCGGAGCCGGAGAACCTGGTGGAGGACAACCTGATCCGCGGCAACACCATAAGCAAGACCGGCGCTATGTACCAGCAGGCGGCAGCGATTTCCATCGGCTACGCGGCCAGGACGACGGTGGAGTACAACACCATCGACGGAATCCACAGGACGGGGATCAGCGTGGGTAGCTGGCTGGGCACGAGCTGGGCTTTCAGAGACGAGCCCACGGACGAGGACGACCTCAAAGCCAAGCAGCAGCGCGAGGCGATGCGCGAAAGAGATCAGGCGAGGAGACAGGAGCTGCTGGAGAACGAGTGCCTGACGACGGACAACCGGATCGCCCACAACCGGATCCTGAACCTGACCTATGAGACCACCTGGAACTGCTACGGGATCTACTGCCTGGGCAGGATGGACCGCACGGTGATCACCGGCAACTACATCGATATGGTGCAGGGGTCCGGCATCGCTCTGAAGAGAGGAGCCTGCGGCTTTGTGGTGACCAACAATGCGGAGCCGAACGTCCAGAATTCCGTGGAAAACGAAGGCGACTATGTCTGGGCGTACAACAACTATTTCGGAGAGACCAACGAGGCCAACGGAGCCAGAGACACGCCAAAAAACGAGCCGAAAGCCCTGGGCGAAGAGGCCGTGACCTATTTTGAGAACAATGAGCTCTGGGACGACGCGGCGGTGGAAGCGCTGAGAGAGGCTTCCGGCGTGGAAGGAATGAATGTGAGCTACACCGATCCGGAACCGGAGATGCATCCGGAAGTAGGTTCCGCTCCGGCGGCTGAACCGGAGACGACAGCCGAGGAGACCACGGCGGAAGAGACGACGGCCGAGGAGACCACGGCAGCCCCGACGACCGAGGCTCCGACCACGGCGGCCCCGACGACCGAGGCTCCCACGACGGCGGCCCCGACGACGGCGGCTCCGGCGGCAAGTACGGGTACGCAGGCCACAGAGTCCGGCGGCATAGGCGTCCTGCCGATCGTGCTGATCGTGGCGATCGTGTGCGTGGCAGCGGGAATCGTGGTGTACCTGAAGAAAAAAGGTAAAACGGACAGCAAGTGATTTTGATAAGTGAAAGCGATATTCGGACGCCTGTCTGCGCCGGCCCTGCAGGGCCGGCGCGGACAGGCGGATTTTTTGGAGAGTTCCATTGATGAAAGGAAGCATGAGATAGAGGGAATTGCAGGAAAGGGGACGGTAAGAAAATGGGTATTGCCTGGAAAAAGCGATGGATAGCGGCGCTGGCCGCGGGCGCGCTGGCGCTGTCTTCGGCGGGCGCGGGCTGCAAGGGACCGGGGCCGATGGAGGCGATGGCCGCCTCCGGGGAGTCGGCGGTATATGTGGACGCGGAGAATGGCGACGACGCAAACGCCGGGACGCCGGACGCGCCGGTGCGGACGCTGGGCCGGGCGCAGGAGCTGGCGCGGGGCCTGATCGAGGACATGACCGGGGACGTGACCGTGTATTTGCGGGGCGGACGGTATATGCTGGAGGCTCCTCTGGAGCTGGATGTGAGGGACAGCGGAAAGAACGGATTCGACGTGATCTGGACCTCTTGCGAAGGAGAGGAGGCGGAGATCATCGGAGGAACGCAGATCACCGGCTGGACGCTGCATGACGCGGAGAAAAACATCTGGTCGGCTCCCGCCAAAGGCGTAATCGGCCGCGATTTCTACGTGGACGGGGAACTGGCGGTCCGCGCCAAGGCGGAGACGCTGAAAGCCCTGGAGGTGGACAATCTTTACAGGGCGGTCCTGCTGTATCCCGACGGGATCCCGGAGAGCTTTGCCCGCCCCCAGGACCTGGAAATCCTGGCAAGGGCCGCGTGGAGAACCTATGTGATACATGTAAGCGGCGTGTCCAGCTATGAGGAGTACCCGATGCTGGAGTGTACGCCGGAAAGCTGGGACTGGACGGTGGGGATCTCGGAGCCGGAGGCCAGCGAGATCCTGTCCCTGGAGAACGCCTACGAGCTGCTGGACATGCCCGGGGAGTGGTACCTGAACCGGGACGAGGAGACGATCTACTATGTGCCGAAAGAGGGGCAGGACATGGGCAGCGCCGACGCGGTGCTGGGCAGGCTGGACGGCATGTTCCGCCTCAACGGCGCGCCGGAGGCGGTGGTGGAGCACATTGCCTTTAAGAACCTGGCGTTTCGCTATACCACCTGGCTCGAGGCGGACAGCCCCCGGGGACTGCACCTGGACGGCCAGCCCATCGTGGTGCTCTCCGAGGACGGCGTCCGGAAGCACAGCATGGATTACCCGGGCGTGCTGCGGGGTTCGTATCTGGACCATATCACCGTGGAGGGCTGCCGCTTTGAGAATCTCGGGTGCAGCGCGATCACATTCCTGAACGGGATCAAGAATACCAGGATCGCCGGAAACCGCGCGGAGACCATGGAGGGGGCGTTCCTCTACCT
>CANQYH010000038.1 GCA_947628025.1 uncultured Lachnospiraceae bacterium
TGCCTCGGAACATCTTCTTCTTTTTCGAAGAAGCGCTTGTTGGCGTCGATGGTGCTTGGGGTCAGATTGACGCAGTGAGTCATTTTCGGGAATTCGTCGGACGGCTCGTTGAAGCCGATGTGGCCGTTGCGGCCCAGGCCCAGGAGCTGCAGGTCGACGCCGCCCAACTGGGAGATCACCTTTTCGTAGCGTTCACATTCCACATCTACATCCGTCTGCGTTCCGCTGGGAATATTCGTGTTTTCCGGCAGGATATTGACGTGTTTGAACAGATTTTCACGCATGAAATAAGCGTAACTCTGGTCGTTGTCCTGCGGAAGACCGCGGTATTCGTCCAGGTTGGCGGTCTTCACCTGTGAGAAATCCAAAAGGCCGGCCTGATATTGCCGGACCAGTTCCTTATATGTGCCGATGGGAGTGGAACCGGTGGCCAGGCCAAGGACACAGTCGGGTTTCATGGTAATTTGCGCGGAAATGATCTGCGCGGCCCTTAAACTCATTTCATCGTAGTTTGACGTATGGTAAAGTCTCATTTGCTTTCCTCCGAGTTTGCTTTGTTGTCAGGAATCTCTATTTAAAATACCATTTTCTTGGAATACTTTCAATGGTTATTATCATAAAATATTGAAGAAGGGGTGATTGTATGTCCGATTATCGTCGGCTGATTTCTTACATATACGCGTACGAGGGAGGAGTAAAAGGCAGAAATATTGGATTTGCCAAGCTGGAAGCACGGAAAGGACAATGCAAGATTCAGGTAAGCGTGCGCAAGATCTATGCCGGAGGGCAGGACGTAGGAGTCTATATGCTGACCGCGGGCGGCGAAGTGCTGCTGGGGAAAATGTTTTTGCGAAATGGGGCCGGAGAATTTCGGACTGCGGTGACGCCGGGCAATGTAGCCGGTTCCGGACAGGGACTGGATCAATGTTATGGGCTCACGATCCACGGCGTGGAGGACACCTGGCGCAGCTACACGACGATCTGGGAGGATGCGGTGGCTCACGCGGCGGAGCTGGATTTGGAGGAGGCCACCGTGGAAAAAGCGGAGGAACGCGAGATGCAGCAGCTTCCGCCCAGCGAGATTTCAGAGAAAACGCTTGAGGAACTGCGAGAACGGCCGCCGCAGTCCGTGGTCGACGCGATCGAGGCGGAGATCCAGGCTCAGGACCGGGTGGATAAGGCCAGGGTTCGGAAATGGGAGGATATTTCTGAGGAAGAAAATGTTTCTGCAGATACCGGGGCCACCGGAGATCAGACAGAAATGAGGGAAGCGATCTCGCCGCTGCCGGGGGCGGAACCGGCAGGCGCAGGACCGGGAAATGCAGGACCGGGAAGTGCAGGACCGGGAAATGCAGGACCGGGAAGTGCAGGACCGGGAAATGCAGGACCGGGAAGTGCAGATCTGGGAAATGTTCAGACATCGCAGCCCGGAACTGTAAATTCCGCGGTAATACGGCGTGAGGTTGCGGAACCTGCCGAAAGCACACCGCAATCCGTGTCTGTGGGAAATACGGGGACGGACACTGGGGCAGCCGGGACCGTAGAGCCGATGAAATTTATTCAGGAGATTGCGAATCGCAGAAAACTGCAGGCCCAATCTGCGCAGCCGTCGGTTCAGCAGACGCAGAAAGACTTATCGCAGTCCGGTCAGATGTCAGGAGAGGCTACAGTTCCGCCCACACGGGAAACTGTCAGACCGCCGCTGCAGCAGGAATCCTCAAAGGAGGTGCGTCCATGGCCGAATCACGCGGTGCCGACGGTGTCTCAGATGCGGTTCCGACACCAGCCGGCATTCGAGGCTGCCTCGACGCAGTCCCAGCCCGAGGTCGTTGCACCTGCCTCAACGCAGCGGCTTCGTTCCTCTGATCCTGCCGCGCAGTCCCAGTCCGAGGCCATCGCGTCCGCCTCAACACAGTCGCTTTATCCATCCGAGCATACCGCGGAGTTGCAGTCTCAGTCCGAGGTCGTCGCGGTCTCGCCGCAATCGCTTCATCTATCCGCACATACCGCGGGGCTGCAGTCCCAGTCCGAGGTTGTCGCGCCCGCTTCGTCGCGGCCGTTTAGTTCGCCTGCCCGTACTGTGCAGTCCCAGCCCGGGGCCGTCGCACCCGCTTCAGCGCAGTTGCTTCGTCCCTCCGCACATACCGCGGAGCCGCAGCCACGGTCAGGGGTCGTTGCACCTGCTTCGTCGCGGCAGCTTAGTTCGTCTGCCTCCACTGCACAGTCCCAGCCCGAGGCTGTCGCACCCGCCTCAACACAGTCGCTTCGTCCATCCGAGCATCTCGCGGAGCCGCAGTCCCAGTCCGAGACCGTCGCACCCGCCTCAACACAGTCGCTTCGTCCATCTGAGCATACCGCGCAGCCGCAGCTGCAGACAAAACCATCCGTCGCAGAACCCGAGCCCATTGCGCCCGCTTCGCCGCAGTCGCTTCGCCCATCTGCTTCCACCGCAGGGGCGCCGTCGCGGCCCGAGCCCGCAGCCCCCGCCCCAACACAGCCGCCCCGTCCCTCTGCTGCCCCTGCCGCTGCATTGCCGCCGCACGACGCCGGGACGGATCCCTTTGAACAGCAGGCGGGGTATCTGGACCGGTTGGATCAGGAAGAGACCGGGGATCCGGAAGAAGTGCTGAAGCTGTGGCATTATTTTCAGAGGCATTATCCGAAGATCCGGGCTTTCGATTACAGCGGGAGCTGCGAGGTGCTTGTCATCAAACCGCAGGATATCGGTCTTTTGCCGCGGGAAACCTGGGCTTACGGGAATAACAGTTTCTTGCTGCATGGCTACTATAACCACCGTTATCTGATCCTGGCCCGCTTGGTCGGGCAGAAAGGCGAGATACGATTTCTTTTGGGGGTCCCCGGACATTATTACAGCAATGAAAAGTACATGGCATCCATGTTTGGCTTCCCGAATTTTGTTCTGTCGAAAATGCAGCCGGCAGGGGACGGCCGTTTTGGATACTGGTACACGGATATCCGCCTTGGGACTTGATCCCGGGGCGGATATCCGTCTTGTGTTTTTATTTGTACGGACAAGCCGGGTTCTGCCCCGCCAATGAGCGTACTATCGCGTATGCCTGCGAACATTTTGCGCTTTCGATCACATTGTCCTGCGCAGGTGGTTCTTATTTTGCAGATCTGTTCAGATCTTATCCGGCATATCCATTTTATACCCATGATATTTCATTGATAGAGAGCCACGGATTCCAAGGATTTAAATATTTGCAGAATGGCGTTTCCGCCGATTCATTTTCCTGTTGAGTAAAATAAGGCAAAGTGGTATAATCGAGCTGTTATCACCCATTATACACATCCATCCTACAGGAGGACCTTATGAGAATCATAATCATCGGCTGCGGCAAGGTCGGCCGGACGCTGGCCCAGCAGCTGAGTGAGGAGAATCACGATATCGTGATCGTGGATCTGGCGGCGAAAAAATTGCAGGAATTTAATGAAGAGGTCGACGCGATCTGCGTGACCGGCAATGGCGCCAGCATCGGCGTGCTGGAGGAAGCTGGAATCGACGTAGCAGACGTGCTGATCGCGGTCACGGGTTCGGACGAGCTGAATCTGCTGTGCTGCCTGGTGGCCCGCAAGGTCAGCGAGTGCCGGACCATTGCCCGTGTGCGCAATCCGGTGTATCAGCGCGATATCAATTTTATCAAAGAACGCATGGGCATTTCCATGATCATTAATCCGGAATATACGACGGCGGTGGAGATCACGAGACTTCTGCGGTTCCCGTCCGCGATCCAGATCGACACATTTGCCGGGGGCAGCGTGCAGATCGTTAAGTTTAAACTTTTGCCGGAGTTTCAGATGAGCGGCCTGCCGATGCACAAGCTGGCGGACCGTCTGCCGAAAGTGCTGATCTGCGCGGTGGAGCGCGATGAAATGATCACGATCCCGCGAGGCGATTTTGTGTTGCGGGACAACGACCTGGTCTCGATCGTCGGGACCCACAAGGACTGCGAACGTTTCTTTAAACAGCTGGGCCTGTCGACGCGGCCGGTCAAAAACGCATTGATCGTGGGCGGCGGCACGCTGGGATATTATCTGGCCCAGCAGCTTTGCGACGCGAAGATCGACGTGCGTATCGTAGAGAGAGATCATGCGCGCTGTGAATTGCTGTGCGAACGTCTTCCGGAGGCTTCGATCATCAATGGGGATGGCTCCGACCGCAAGATCCTCCTCCAGTCGGGCTTTTTGTCGGCGGAAGCGATCGTTTCCCTGACCTCGATCGATGAGGAAAATATTTTTCTGTCCCAGTTTGCCAAGGACCGCACGAAAGCGAAGCTGGTCACGAAAGTGAATCGCCTGGCGTTTGACAGCATCATCCAGAAGCTGGATATCGGCAGCGTGGTTTATCCCAAATATATTACGGCCGACAATATTCTCCAGTATGTGCGCGCGCTGCAGAACGCGGTGGGCAGCAGTGTGGAGACCCTTTGCCGTATCCTGGACAACCGGGCGGAGGCGCTGGAATTTACCGTGAAGCAGGACAGTCTGGTGGCCAATAAGACATTGATCCAGTTAAGCCGCGGATTGAAAAAGGACTTGCTGGTGTGCAGCATCAACCATAACGGCAAAGTGATCATTCCCAAAGGCCAGGACAGCATCCAGCCGGGCGATTCGGTGATCATTGTTACGACACAGAAAGGGCTCCAGGATATCAACGACATTCTGGAATAGCAGGTGAGTCTTATGAATTATTCGATTATCAGATATATCGTGGGACTGACGCTGATCCTGGAGGGCGCGCTGATGGCTCCGTCCTGCGTCGTGGCCGTGATCTATCGGGAAACGGCGTTCTGGGCGCTGCTGGGTTCCGCGCTGGCCTGCGTGATCTTCGGACTGCTGCTGCGGAGGAAAAAGCCGGAGAACGGCGTCTTTTTCGCGCGGGAGGGATTCGTGACGGTAGCTCTTTGCTGGCTGGCGATCAGTATCATGGGAGCGGTTCCTTTTGTGCTCAGCGGCGCGATCCCCGATCCGGTCCAGGCGCTGTTTGAGTCGGTGTCCGGGTTTACGACGACGGGAGCCAGCATCCTGCCGGAGGTGGAATCATTGCCGAAAAGCATCCTGTTTTGGCGCAGCTTTACCCATTGGATCGGCGGTATGGGCGTGCTGGTGTTTTTGCTGACGCTTCTGCCCATGAGCGGCGGGTTCCATATGAGCCTGATGAAAGCGGAGAGCCCCGGGCCGTCGGTCAGCCGCCTGGTGCCGAAAGTGCAGACGACGGCGAAGATATTGTATATCATTTACGTGGTCATGACAGTGACCGAAGTGATCCTGCTGCTTCTGGGACGGATGCCGCTGTATGACGCGCTGACGCTGTCCTTTGGAACGGCGGGCACGGGCGGGTTTGGTATCCGCAACGACAGCATCGCCGGATATTCCGTGTATAACCAGGTGGTCATCACGATCTTTATGATCGCGTTCGGCGTCAATTTTAACGCGTATTTCTTCCTTATATTTAAGAAAGTGGGCGCGGCGCTGCGTATGGAGGAGGTCCGCGTCTATCTGGCGGTCATATTGGTATCGATTTTGCTGATCACGGGCAATATCCTGGGGATCTATGACAATGTACTGACCGCGTTTCAGCAGGCCGCGTTCCAGGTGGCGTCCATTATCACGACCACCGGGTATTCGACGGCGGATTTTAACCAATGGCCGGAGCTTTCCCGCACGATTTTGGTCATGGTCATGTTCATCGGCGCCTGCTCGGGCAGTACCGGCGGCGGCATCAAGGTCTCCCGCATCATTATCCTGTTCCGCACGATCGCGAAAGAGATCAAGACGTACTTGTATCCGGACGTGGTGACGAAAGTGAAAGTGGACGGCAAGCCTGTGGATCATGAGGTGGTGCGCGCGACCAATGTATTCTTCGCGGCGTATTTTGCGATCTTTGCGATTTCTGTGCTGCTGCTGGCGATCGATAATCTGGATTCGGTGACCAATTTCACGGCGGTGGCGGCGACGCTGAACAACATCGGGCCCGGTCTGTCCATGGTCGGTCCGGCGGCCAATTATTCCGTGTATTCGAGCCGGTCGCTGCTGGTCATGATCTTCGATATGCTGGCGGGCCGCCTGGAATTGTTCCCGCTATTGGTCCTGCTGGCCCCGAATACCTGGCGGAAGTTCTGAGACGGAAGAGAAGAATGCTGCAAGCTGGTCCGATCATCATATACGGGCCGCGCAGTTATCGTGGGATCAGCGCGTGTCCCGTTAGAATAGAAGCTGTTTTTAGATAATAATATGGCCCGCTGGCGGATCTGAATTCCGGCAGCGGGCCTGTTTGGTTCAGGGAACGGCGTTATGGCCGCCGCTTTCGCTGGCAGCTGTATTTGCTTCCGGCGAAAGCTTTGCGGCTTTTGCTGTTTTATTTGCTTTTCGCAGAGCTTTAAAAAAATCGGTCAGCATTTGGGAGCAGGCATCTTCCAAAACGCCGGTTTCCGTTTCGGCCTGATGATTGAAGCCGGGTTCATGCAGCAGGTCCAGCACCGAACCGGCGCAGCCTGCCTTGGGATTCATGCAGCCTATGACGACGCGGGGGATCCGGGCCTGGACAATGGCGCCTGCGCACATAGGGCAGGGTTCGAGGGTCACGTACATGGTGCAGCCCTCCAGCCGCCAGTCGCCCATTTTTTTGCACGCTTTGCGGATCGCGGTGATCTCTGCGTGGGCCAGAACGGTATGGTCCGTCATGCGCCGGTTGTAGCCGCGTCCGATGATCGTTCCCTCGTATTCAATGACGCAGCCGATGGGGACCTCGCCCAGAGCCAGCGCTTTTTTGGCCTGGCGGATAGCGGCCCGCATATATTTTTCTTGTTGGTTAGATTCGGATGGGGTCATGAGAGTCCCGCCTTTTCTGCGTTATGTCTGTATGTTCAAAGTAGTTCCAGTATGATCTTCTTTGGTTTGCCGGATGTTTGGCTGAGGGTGACATATTGCTGCATAGTTTCGCCAGTATGATTCATCCGGGCTGCCCCGCGGCTATGTTTCATTATTATATGTTATGTTTGCCGTTTGCGCAAGACGTAAAATCGGAGGCCGGCGGTTTTGTTCCCCTTTAATATATTGCGAAAAGGGATCGGATATAGTATGGAGGAACGCCGGCCTGAGCATATTTTTCCCGAATCTTCCGCTCCGCCAGCCTTGACAAACATCCGGCCAGCGATTATACTAAAGCACAGAGATGCCGCAGGACCGGCGGGGATTTCGATGTATTGTTCGATGCGCACAGCCGGTTCTCGCGCCGTTTGGCTTTTTCGATAGTAATTAGAGAACATTTTGCGAAAAATGCAGAAAATGGATCTCGCGGCATCTTCGTCAGAATCTGTCATAACCTTTCCGTGCAGCCGGGGAGATAGCGGTGCCCTGTACCTGCAATCCGCTCTAGCAGGGGTGATGTCTCACCCCGGGCAGTGCGTTGTGGAGCTGCCCTGCGTAAGTGGTGATGACGTCTGGGTCTTACGCAACAGAACTCCGTGAACCGTGTCAGGGCAGGAATGCAGCAGCACTAAGCGGAATCTTCTGTGTGCCGTGAGGCAGCCTGGGCCGAGCTAACTGCGCAGGTAACGTCTGTGGCGGCTGTTCAAAGTGAGACGCACGGATTTTTATTATTCATAAGAAGTTTTGATTCTTTTGTCTCGTTTTTTAATTTCCCCCCTTGCCCCCTTTCTTCCTTTGTATTATAATTACACAATGGGGTTTATTCAGCATTACAGGAATCGACGAAGCCCATGCAAAAACAAAAAGCGAAAGGGGAATTAAACACATGATTCGAGTAGGAATGTTGACCAGCGGCGGAGACTGCCAGGCGCTGAACGCGACGATGCGCGGCGTGGCGAAAGCATTGTACAAAATGTACGGAAGCGACGTGGAGATCATCGGCTTTGAGGACGGTTATAAGGGCCTGATCTATGCGGATTTCCGTATTCTCAAATCCTCCGACTTCTCAGGAATTCTGACCAAAGGCGGAACCATGCTCGGTACATCCCGCCAGCCGTTCAAGCTGATGCGGACGCCGGATGAGAATGGTCTCGACAAAGTTGAGTCGATGAAGCAGACATACCGGAAGCTGCGCCTGGAGTGCCTGGTGGTGCTGGGCGGCAACGGCAGCCAGAAGACCGCGAATCTGCTGCGGGAAGAGGGCCTGAATATCATTGCTCTGCCGAAGACCATCGACAACGATCTGTGGGGCACGGAGATGACGTTCGGTTTCCAGAGCGCGGTGAACGTCGCCACCAACGCGATCGACGGCATCCATACCACGGCTTCCTCTCACGGACGTGTGTTTATCGTGGAGATCATGGGCCACAAGGTAGGCTGGCCGACGCTTCATGCGGGTATCGCCGGCGGCGCAGATATCATCCTGATCCCGGAGATCCCCTATGATATTAAAGTGGTGGTGGAGGCGCTGAAAGAGCGCAACCGTCAGGGCAAGCGGTTCTCGATCCTGGCCGTGGCGGAAGGCGCGATCTCCAAAGAGGACGCCAAGCTGACGAAGAAAGAACTGAAAGATAAGAAAGCCAAAGGTGTGGTGTATCCGTCGGTCGCTTACGAGCTGGGAGCGCAGATCCAGGAGCTGACCGGGCAGGAAGTCCGCGTGACGGTGCCGGGCCATATGCAGCGTGGCGGCGAGCCTTGTCCGTATGACCGCGTGCTGTCCACGAGACTGGGCGCGGAAGCGGCGTACCTGATCCAGCAGAGAGAGTACGGCTACATGGTCTGCGTGAAGAATAACGATATCGACAAGATCCCGCTGAAAGACATTGCCGGGAAGCTGAAAACGGTAGATCCGAACAGCTCCATCATCCGCGAGGCGAAGATGGTCGGCATCTGCTTCGGCGATGAGAAACTGAAAGAGAAAAACTAAAAGGAGATTTTATTATGCCGTATATGGCGCTGTACCGCAAATGGCGTCCTACGACCTTTGACGACGTCAAGGGGCAGGACCACATTGTGCAGACATTGAAAAATCAGATATTGTCGCAGCGCATAGGACACGCGTACTTATTCTGCGGTACTCGCGGCACGGGCAAGACGACGATCGCCAAGATCTACGCAAAGGCGGTCAACTGTGAAAGCCCGGTGGACGGCAGCCCCTGCGGCCAGTGTCCCACCTGCCGGAGTATCGCAGCCGGCGCGTCCCTGAATGTGATGGAGATCGACGCCGCTTCCAACAATGGCGTGGAGAATATCCGCGACATCCGCGAGCAGGTACAGTACCCGCCGACGGAGGGACGTTACCGGGTCTACATCATTGACGAAGTTCATATGCTGTCCGCGGCCGCATTCAACGCTCTTTTGAAGACGTTGGAGGAGCCGCCTTCCTACGTGATCTTTATACTGGCGACGACGGAGGTCCAGGCGATCCCGGTGACGGTGCTGTCCCGCTGCCAGCGGTATGATTTTAAGCGGATCCCGATCCCGGTCGTGACGGGCCGCCTGAAAGAATTGTCCCTGGCGGAGAAGATCGACGTGGAGGATAAGGCCCTGACGTATATCGCCAAGGCTGCGGATGGTTCCATGCGCGACGCGCTGAGCCTGCTGGATCAATGTGTGGCGTTCCATTTCGGGCAGCGGCTGAGCTACGAGCAGGTGCTGGATGTGCTGGGGGCGGTGGATACCTCGGTGTTCGGCAGGATGTTCCGGGCCGTGACGGAGAACCGGACGGCGGATTGTATCCGGCAGCTGGAAGAAATGGTGATGCAGGGCCGCGAACTGACGCAGTTTGTGACGGATTTCATCTGGTATATGCGCAATTTGCTGCTGGTGCAGACGACGGAGGATGCAGAGGGGATCGTTGATATGTCTTACGATAACCTGCAGCTTCTCCGGGAGGACGCGAAGCGGACGGATGCGGAGACGCTGATGCGCTACATCCGGATCTTTTCGGAATTGTCCAATCAGATCCGCTATGCGGCGCAGAAACGGGTGCTGGTCGAACTGGCGCTGATCCGGCTGACCCGGCCTCAGATGGAGCAGGATTATGATTCCCTGCTGGAGCGGATCAAGCAGATCGAAGACGTGCTGCAGGAGGGCGTGCCGGTGAATCCGGGCGCTGTGTCCGGCGGGGTGGGAAGCGTGCCGGGCTATGGCGGCCCGGCGTCCGGTATGGGGACGGTTTCCTCCGATTCGATTCATGCCGCGGCTGGCGCGCAGGAAAGCTCCGGTGCGGGCGGAGCTGCGCGGCAGGAGACGGTCCCGCCCAGAGAAGTGCAGCTGCCCAAAGCTCAGCTGGAGGATCTTATGCTGATCCGCAACGACTGGGCCAAGATCGTGCGCGCATTGGGCGGTACGATTCGGGCCAGCTTCCGGGATACGTTCGTAGAGCCCGGCGGCGAGAACTGCCTGTGCGTGGTATTTTCCAGCGTCAACAGCTTCGAGATCGGCCGGCGGCCTACGGTCCTGGGAGCGCTGGAGGAATACGTGCGGACGACTTACGGGAAAGACATCTATTTTAAAGCGAGGCTTTTGGGCAACGGCGAGAGGACGGACACCGTCTATGTCAGCGCCGAGGAACTAAAGGCGCATATTCACATGGATATTACGGAAGAGGACGACGAATAGCCTGCGGGCGTTCGGGATAAAAGAGAAGTTCAGGAGGAGACAGTTCAATGGCGAAACGAGGCGGATTTTCAGGCGGTATGCCCGGAAACATGAGCAATCTGATGAAACAGGCCCAGCGGATGCAGCGGCAGATGGAAGAGACGACGAAAGAGCTGGAGAGCAAGGAATATACCGTCAGCGTGACCGTGTCCGGCAAAAAAGAGGTGACCTCGGTGAAGATCTCTCCGGAAGCGGTGGACCCGGATGATGTGGAGATGCTGGAGGACATGATCATGGCCGCGGTGAACGAGGCGTTCCGTCAGATGGAAGAAGATTCCGCAGGGGCCATGGCCAAATTTACCGGCGGATTAGGCGGTCTGGGCGGAGGGCTCCCGTTCTAAATTATGGAATATTACAGTGGTCAGATCACGAAACTGATAGAGGAATTGTCCCGGCTGCCGGGGATCGGCGCGAAATCGGCCCAGCGCCTGGCGTTTCATATCATCAATATGCCGGAGGAGCAGGTGGAACGTCTGTCTTCGGCGATGTTGGACGCTAAAAAGACGATCCGCTATTGCAGGGAATGTTATACGCTTACGGACCAGGAGCTCTGTCCTGTGTGCAGGAGCGCCAGCCGCGATCACCGCACGATCATGGTGGTGGAAAATCCCAGGGACTATGTGGCGTATGAGAAAACCGGCAAATACGACGGCGTTTATCATGTGCTTCATGGGGCGATCTCCCCGATGCTGGGGATCGGGCCGGGCGATATAAAGCTGAAAGAATTGATGCAGCGTCTTCAAGGAGAGGTAAACGAAGTGATCATCGCCACCAACTCCAGTCTGGAGGGCGAAACGACGGCGATGTACATCAGCAAATTGATAAAGCCTACGGGTATTAAAGTCAGCCGCATCGCGAGCGGCGTTCCGGTGGGTGGAGATCTGGAGAACATCGACGAGGTGACTCTGCTCCGCGCCCTGGAGGGACGGGTGGAATTATAACCGCCGGGAAATTTTGTTGTAGGAGAGATGGGGACCATGGATAAATATGAGTTTAACATCAAAGTTGAACAGATCAAAAAACTGGTGACAAAGGGAGATTTCACGACCTCCATGAAGATTGCTGATACCATAGACTGGCATCGTGTGCGCAATACGAATCTGCTGTCTATGATCTCTCAGGTATACGAAAAAAATGGAGAGTACCGGGAAGCCAAGGAAGTGCTGCTGCAGGCGTACGACCGTGCGCCGGTGGGGAAGCGGCTCTTGTTTAAGCTGGCGGAGCTGGCTTTGCGTGAAGGAAATGTTCGGGAAGCGGAGAGCTATTACAGGGAATTCTGCGAAACGGCGTCAGGAGATCCCCGTCAGCATCTGCTTCGATATTTGATCTTAAAAGCGAAAGGCGCGACTCCCAGGCAGCTGAGTTATGCCCTGGAGCGTTATGTAGATACAGAACTGGATGAAAAATGGATGTATGAGCTGGCGGAACTTTATGCGACCACGGGCGAACGCCAGAAGTGCATACAACTCTGCGACAAGATCACGCTCATGTTTGCGTTTGGCAAATATGTGGACAAGGCGATCAAGCTGAAAGTGCGTTTTGCTCCGCTTTCGGAATACCAGAACGATCTGGTGCGGAACCCGGACAAATACGAAGCGAAACTGAAAGCCGTGGAGCAGGAATTTGCTTCCGGTGGAGTGGATCTGTTGGGCGAGGACGAGAACGCCGCCGAGATGCCGGAAGAGGATTACGAGCAGACGGGAGAAGAGGCGGACGGTTACGAAGAGGAACCGGAATATATTCCGGACACTTACGAGCAGGAATATCCCGATTACAGCCAGGAGCAGATGACGCCGGAAGACGATCTGGCGGCAAATATCCATCAGGCCATGGCCGAGGAGAAACTGGCGCAGGAGATGTCTCGAATGTCGGAAGCCGGTACGATGGAAGAGGAACAGGTGGTCGGCGGAAAGACGAAGCGTCTGTATGATATTCACAGAGCGCTCCCGTCCGCATTGCGCCGGCAGCCGGCCGCGGAGGAAGAGACGGCGGAGGGAGAAACGGAGACAGCAGAAGAAGCCCCGCCGGAGATCTGGAAAGAATCGCAGGAAGACGGGGAATCGCCGCTGCCGGAGACCGGCGCCGAAGAGACGGCCGGTTCTGCGGGAGAGGATGCGGAGGGAACGTCTGCGGAAGACGGCGGGCAGGGTTCTGAAGAGGCGGATCCGTCCGAAAACCGTCCGAAAGACGAAGCGCCGGTGCCTCAATATATGGCGATCGATACCCGTACTCCCGAAAAGGGGATGAAAGTGACCGTCGATTTGCTGAAAAAGTATCATAAGCAGCATGAGTCCCATAATCAGGTAGTGAAGATCTCCGGAAGCAGGCTGAATGAGCGCGGGATCAGCAACGTATCCGGACAGCTGACGGGCAGGGACCTGATCATAGACGAGGCAGGGGACCTGACCGGCGAGGAACTGGAACATCTGACGGAGTTTATATCGTCCGATGAGAGCGGCAGGGCGGTAGTTCTTTTGGACAATCCGCGGCAGATCGAAGAATTGTATCAAAAGAATCCGGAACAGCTCCAGATGTTCGAACATATAGACGGAGAAAAAGAAGCGGAAGAGGCGGCGCAAGCGGCGGCCGAATCAGCGCCCGCTCCGGAGGAGACAGAGTCCGCGCCGGAGGAAACAAAAGCGGCGGAGAAAACGGAGACCCGGACGCGGGAACCGGAAAATGAAGAAATGGACGCGGATGCGTTTGCTGAATATGCCTGCCAGTATGCGGCGAAAATCGACTGCAATATTACAGGCAAGACCATGCTGGCCCTGTACGAGCGGGTGGAACTCATGGAGGAGGACGGGATCCCTCTGACGAGAGCGAACGCGGAAGCATTGATCGAGGAGGCGGCCGACAAGGCGGAGAAACCGTCTTTGGCCAGGCTGATCACCGGAGTCTTTTCCGCAAAATACGATAAAGAGGGTTTGCTGATACTGCGCGAAGAGCATTTCATCTGACGGAACATTTTATACTATATTAAGGTAGGCATATGAAGATTCGGTTAATTGCTTTCGACCTGGACGGGACGCTGCTGGACGATGAGAAGAGGCTTCCTGACCGGAACCGGCGGGCGCTGGAGGAATGTGTGAAGCGCGGGATCTACATCGTTCCGTGCACCGGGCGTTTTGTGAGAGGGATCCCGCGGGAGATTCTGGATATCGGCGTCCGATATGCGGTTACGATCAACGGAGGCATCATCGAGGATGTAAAGACCGGCGAGATCCTGGATCGCCGCCCGATGGAGAAAACGGACGCGCTGGCTGTGATGCGGCTGGCGAAAGAATATCCGCGCGTAATGTATGACGCGTTTATAGGCGGGCAGGGGATCTCCGAAGAGAAATTTTATGACCATTTGGAACGGTTCGGAGTGTCCGGGGCAGTCCGCGAGCTGATTCGCAGCACGCGGATCAAGACGTCCGATATTATTTCCTATGTGGAACAGACGCCGTTGCCCGTAGATAAAGTGAATCTGTATTTTGCGGATATGGGCGACCGGGCGCATCTGCGGGACCGGCTGGCCTCTTTTCCGGGGATACGAGTCACGACTTCTGTGCCGAATAATCTGGAGGTCAATGGTTCCGATGCGGAAAAGGGAGGCGCGCTGCTGAGGCTGGCCGCTTATCTGGGGATCCCGCGGGAGGAGACGATGGCGTTTGGAGACGGCGGAAACGATTATTCCCTGATCGAAAAGGCCGGCGTCGGGATCGCCATGAGCAACGGCGACGGCGTTTTGAAAGAAGCGGCCGACTATGTGGCCCCGGATAATAATGCGGCCGGGGTGGCGCAGATGATTGAAAAAGTCCTGCAGGGCAGGCCTTTAAAAGAGGAGATATAAATGAAAAACTGGGTGGAGATTGTCGTAGGAGTATATTTGCTGGCAATGGTACTGTACGGCCATCATCGCGGGCTGATAAAGCTGATCGTTTCGATGACTGCAATGGTGATCACGCTGATCGCAGTCCACGTTTCCATGCCGTATGTAACGTCCTTTGTTAAAGAAAAAACGCCTGTGAAAGAATGGATCGTGGACGCGATCAACGACGGGATCGGCCAGGGGATCAAGGACCGTGTCGATGAGGCCGTCCGCGACGCAAAAGAAAACATCGGCTCAGGTATCAGCGACAAGCTGCGTGGCCTCGGCATTGAGCCGGAGAATCTGCCGGATGTGGATCTCGGCAAGCTGGGGCTGGACGAAGCCGGCGGGGGACTGCTGCAGGGCCTGGGGATCATCGATACGCCCGCGCAGCAGCGGCAAGTGATCGAAGAGCTGCCGCTGCCGGACGAGATCAAGGACCTGCTGATCGAGAATAATAATAACGAGGTTTACAGCCTGCTGGGAGTAGACGCTTTTACGGAATATTTGAGCAATTACCTGGCCGGGCTGATCATCCATATCGTCTGTTATGTGGTGCTTTTTATCATTATATTTATTGCGCTGCATATTGTGGCTGCCGCGCTGGATCTGGTGGCGAAGCTGCCGGTCCTTTCGGACGTCAATAAACTGGGCGGAGCGCTGTTGGGCGGCGTCCAGGGATTGATCTTTTTGTGGATTGCGGCGCTGCTGCTCACGGCCTGTTCCGGTATGCACTGGGCAGCTTCGATTCTGGAGCAGGTGCAGGCCAGCGTCTGGCTGTCGTTTTTGTACCGCTACAATCTCGTTTCCAGGATCGTGCTGGGGATCCTGAAAGGGCTCATTGCGTAGCGGGGATCGTTAAAAATAAAAATTAAAAATCCCCTTGACATTCCTGGAAAGTAATGGTATAGTAAAGACCCACCGCGAAAGGGGCGTGAAAATAGCTTTTCGGAAGCGGTGGGGACGATGAAAATCGAAAAAAATTAAAAAAGTTGTTGACAAAGCGATAACAGCATGGTATGATAAGGAAGTTGTCGCGGTAAGCAACGACGCAGCACCTTGACAATCAAAGACAGAACAGTATGCAAGACCCTGAAGATTCCA
>CANQYH010000039.1 GCA_947628025.1 uncultured Lachnospiraceae bacterium
CTGGAGGATTGGTCTGCAAAGGATGGAAAGCAGTATACGCTGCAGAATGTGGCGTATATCGGGGATGATATCCTTGATCTCCAGTGCATGGAGCCGATAAAGGAGCAGGGCGGGCTTACAGCCTGCCCTGCGGATGCGGTAGAGCAGGTGAAAGAAGAAGCGGATTATATTTGCCAGTGTACCGGAGGGAATGGTGCGGTAAGGGAATTGATTGAGCATATTAAGCATTCGAAAGTTTGAAAACAAGTTGACCTAGAGAGCTGGGACACGGAAAAATAAGAGTTTTTTAGGACAGATATTATAATATGAGATAAATTAATCAAGGAATCATTCAATAATGAATAAACAAGAAAATAACGGCCAGTTCGAGCAGTACAAGCGGATCGTGAAATTTCTCGGTTCCGCCACCGCTGTGGCGTTGGAACTGGCCATTTTTTATTATGTATGGATAAATTATTATAACATAAATCAGTCGATTTTCTGGAGACGGGGTAACTGGCTGACGGCCGGGGAGTATCTGGTGCTTCTGCTGTTTTTCCATCAGATGTACGGCGGGCTGAAAGTGGGGATCTACCGGTATTGGACGCTGGTCTATTCCCATATGATCTCGTTGGTCTGGGTCAATGCCTTTTTTTATGTCCAGGTCGTTCTGTTCGATAAGAAGATCCATAACCCTGCGGCCCTGATCATCATGACGGCTGCGGAGTTTTTTCTTGTCATGGCGTGGGCGTATACCTTTAAGAAAGCGTATCTGTTCCTTTTTCCTAGGAAGAGGCTGCTCCTTGTATATGGGGACCGTCCGATGTCCCATTTGATGAACCGGATCGGCACAAGGGAGGACAAGTATGAGGTCGCGGAACGGATATCCATGGAAGAGGGCATGCCGCGGATTATGGAACGGGCGGCGCAGTATGACGGGATCATTATTGGAGATATCCCGTCTCAATTCAGGAACCGGTTGGAAAAAATGTGTTTTGCGGAAAATATCCGCAGTTACACGGTTCCGAAGATCAGCGATATCCTGCTTCGCAGTTCTACGGAGCTGGATATTTTTGATTCTCCCCTGTATTTGTCCAGAAATTACGATGGCCTGGCATGGGACCAGTTGTTTTTTAAGCGCCTGGAAGATATCGTTATCACAGCGCTGCTCCTTGTTGTGACGAGCCCGCTGTTTCTGGTGATCGGGCTCGCGGTCAAATGTACGGACGGGGGGCCTGTGTTTTATACCCAGGGCCGTCTGACCAGGGGCGGGAAAGTTTTTAATATTTATAAATTCCGTACCATGGTAGTAGATGCGGAGAAGCGGACCGGGCCTGTTAAGGCCGGGGAGAAAGATCCCAGGGTATTGCCGGTGGGGCGCTTTTTACGTGCTACCCGCCTGGATGAGCTGCCGCAGCTGCTCAACATCCTGAAAGGCGATATGAGCCTGGTGGGCCCCAGGCCGGAGCGGCCGGAACTGGCCCGCATCATTACAAAGAATATCCCGGAGTTTGAATACCGGCTGAAAGTGAAAGCCGGATTGACCGGTTATGCGCAGGTCCATGGAAGGTATTGCACGACCAGTTATGATAAGCTGAAATTGGATCTGATCTATATTCGTAATTATTCATTCTTTTTGGATCTTAAACTGATCTTTATGACGCCGAAGATCCTGTTTATGAAAGAGTCGACAGACGGTTTTGAAAATGGGATCTGGGAAGATCCGGCGTTAAATGATAAAGAGAAAGAACATTGACAGGAGGCGCGGCGTCTGTCGTGGGGAATTATGTGGTAGTTGGCGCGGGTATTGCCGGCGCGGTGATAGCGAGGAGACTGGCTGAGGAGAAAAACGGTCGTGTGTGGATAGTAGAGAAACGCAGTCATATTGGGGGATATTGCTATGACGAGCGCAGCGAGGATGGTATTCTGATCCATCGGTATGGCCCGCATATTTTCAGGACAGATTCCGCGAAAGTGTGGTCGTTTCTTTCCTGTTTTACACAGTGGCATGATTACCAGCATAAGGTCCTGACGAACGTTAATGGGATGAACCTGCCTATGCCTATCAACCTTGATACGGTGAACGGTTATCTGGGGAGCCATTATACTTCGGAAAATGTGATGGAGTACTTTGAACGGCGCCGTACCCACCCGGAGCAGATCAGGAGTGTAAAAGACGTGGTAGAGAGCCAGATCGGACCGGAGTTCTACCATGCTTTTTTTGAGAAGTATACGGAAAAGCAATGGGGAATGCCCTGCGACGCGCTGCCGCCTGAGATTGTTGCCAGGATCCCGATCAGGACGAACCGCGACGACCGGTATTTTACGCATCGCTACCAGGCTCTTCCCAAAGACGGATATACCCGGATGATTGCCAATATACTGTCCCATCCCGATATCCACGTCCTGCTGAATACGGATTATGAAGCGGTCCGGAGGGCCGTCTCGCCTGACCATACGTATTACAGCGGTCCTATCGATGAGTATTATGATTATCGTTATGGGAAGCTGCCCTACCGCAGTGTTTCTTTTCAGTTTGAAACGCTGCCGATAAATCGGTATCAGCCGGCGGCGGTCGTGAATTATCCCAATAACTACGATTACACACGGATTACGGAATTTAAACATTTTTATGGGAGAATGGTTTCCGGAACTGTGATTGCCAAAGAATTTTCACATGCGGGAGGCGATCCTGCTTATCCGATTCCTACGAAAGAGAATCTTGCGCTTTATGAAAAATACGCGGCCATTCCGAACTCATCCGTGACATTTATCGGCCGGCTCGGGGCGTATTCCTATTACAGTATGGATCAGATCGTAGAAAAGATATTGGATATGGAGATATAAAGTGCCGGGGGGCATTTTTAGGCTGGGCTTGGGAACGCCCGGCATTAAGAGAATAAGGGATGAAGTCTATGGGGAAGCTGCTGACGGTAGTCGTGCCGGTGTACAACGTCGAAAACTATATTGAAACATGCCTGGATTCGTTTGTTGTTCCGGAGATCATGGAATTTTTGGAGGTTCTTATCGTCAATGACGGGACGCCTGACGGTTCCCGCGGGAAAGCGGCTGTTTATGAAAGCAGATATCCGCAGGTATTCCGGATTCTGGATAAAGAAAACGGCGGGCACGGATCCGCTATTAACAGGGGGATCGAAGAAGCGTCCGGTGTCTACTTTAAGGTGGTGGACGGAGATGATTGGGTAGCCAGGGAGGGGCTGGTCCATTTAATAGATTATTTGAAAGAAAGTACTGCGGACATGGTCCTGACCAATTATTACTGGGTAGACGACGCTACGGGACGGCGGTCGAAAGAGGTTGATGAGATCTGTCCGGGAATTGCGTACAGGGTTCCCTATTCCTTTGGAGAAGTATCGGATAAGATTTTTATGAAAATGCCGGCAGTCTCGTTTCGTACAGAGATATTGAGGCAGCAGCAAGAACGGTTGGATGAACATTGCTCTTATGTCGATATCGAGTATATCTTGTTCCCCCTGCCTTATGTAAAAACAGTGGCCGCTCTGCCGGATTTTCTTTATCAATACCGGCTTGGTATACCGGGGCAGAGCATGAATCCGGAAAACATGAGGAAACGCTGCCAGCAGCATGAAAAAGTGTTATTTCGTTTACTGAAGTTTTATCGCAGGATAGAGGGGCAGACCTGCGAGGCCGCGGTCTGCAATATGATCGGGCGGATGGTGGCCAGCCAGTATAAGATCTATCTGAGCTTCCCTAAGAGCCATAGAAAGGATATGCTGCGGCTGGAGAAGACACTGAAAAAGGAATATCCGGAGATTTATCAGGCGGTCCGCAGGCCGTCTGTTTTGTTATTGAGATGGAGCCGCTATCTCCTGTATCCCGCTGCATCTCTGGCGCTGCGTGTCAGTCAGCGCAGGAAATAAAGATATGCAGTTTTTTGTCGGCGTTTGTAGCGGAGCGGCAGTTTGGCGGAAATGAAAAGGAATGAACGGAATGATAACAGAAGATAACCGTCTATCAGAGAACGACCGGCTTTATTCCGTGCTGATGGCGGTATATGCGAGGGAGCAGCCGGAGAATCTGAGGCTTGCGATCCAAAGTATGCTGGATCAGACGGTCGCGCCGAAAGATTTTGTGATCGTCTGCGACGGTCCGCTGACGCAGGAATTGGAAGACGTAATTGCTGAGTTTGCGGGCATTTATCCGGAAGTGTTTCAGATCGTACGTCTGGAAAGAAATCAGGGGCTGGGAAATGCGCTGAACGCAGGTCTGGAATCCTGCCGGTACGATCGGATCGCCAGAATGGACAGCGATGATATCTCGCTTCCGTACCGGTGTGAGTGCCAGCTGGAAATGTTCCTAAAAGATCCCCGTCTGGCGCTGTGCAGCGGCGATATCGCGGAATTTGGTTCGGAGCCCGATGATATCGGGGGGATCCGGTATGTGCCGAAAACCCATAAGGAGATCCTGAAGTACGCCAAAAAGCGGAACCCGATCAATCATATGGCCGCGATGTATAAGAAATCCGCAGTGATGGCCGCGGGGGGATATATAGAAATAAAAATGGCGGAGGATTACTATCTGTGGGTCCGTATGCTGCAGAAAGGTTACCAGGCGGCCAACGCGGACAGGATCCTCGTGAAAGTAAGAGCCGGAGACAGCCTGTATGCCCGCAGGGGCGGGCTGGAATACATCAGGAGCGTATGCCGGCTACAGAAAGCGTTTCTGGCGTCGCGTTTTATCACATATCCGGAATATGTGCGGAACTGTGCGGAACGCATCTTTGTTGGAATGATGCCGTCCCGGATCAGGAAAGGACTTTATCAGAAGTACCTCAGGAGGAAAGCAGATCGATGAGCAAAGTTATATCCTTTATCATACCGGCCTATAACTCCCGGGACTGCCTGGCGAAGTGCCTGGATTCTTTTCTGGTAAATGGGAAGCCGCTGCCTGAGACGGAGGTGATCGTCATAAACGACGGTTCTACCGATGGAACGGAAACGGTAGCCGGAAGATATGCGGACCGGTTTCCGGACGTTTACCGGGTCGTCAGTAAAGAAAACGGGGGACACGGATCAGCGATCAACACAGGAAGCCGGATGGCGGAAGGAACTTATTTTAAGGTCATTGACGCGGACGACTGGATCGTCAGTGAAAACCTGCCGGTATTTGTGGAAAATTTGCGGACGTGCAGTGCGGATGTGGTCCTGACGCCGTTCCACCAGATTGATATCCGGACAGGGGAACGGAGCGCCTGGAAGATGTACTGTGAGGGGTACGGGCGCATCGTTACGATGGAAGATGTGGTGAAGAACTGGAAAGAATATGACCGCTGCGCGTCCTTTCACGGGATCACATACCGGACGCAGTTCTATAACCGGAACCGGCATGAGCTTCCGGAAAAGATCTTTTATGAGGACCAGGAATACGCCACGATACCAGGCTGCCTGGCGGGCTCGATCTGTCCGTTGGACATATATCTTTACCAGTATTCGGTAGGGAACAGCGCGCAGAGCGTGGCGGCTGAGAACCGCCTGGCACGGCAGTCCCATGAGCGGCGCGTTACGGCGGATATCCTGCGGTACGCCGGAGAACATAGAGATCTGGATACCGCCGCGGGGCAGTATCTGGAGAAGAGGGCAGAGGCCCAGATCGTGAGTCATTACGCGCTCCTCTTTCTGATCGAGCCGGACAGGCGCAGGGGCCGTGAGACTGCGGAGCGTTATCATGGAATGATACGGAAGATGAATCCGGGGCTGTGCAGGCAAACGGAGCGGAAATACAGGGTTTTCCTGCTGATGAACCGGCTCCATATACCGTACCGGCTTTTCCGGGCCATGCTGCATACCAGGATCTACAGTATCGTCAGGAAGAGCCACCGCATTGAAAAGGAAACCGTATGACCGGACTTGTACGGATCAAAAAGCGGACAGATCAACCGACATGAGAGGAGTAGCGGAAGAAGTCATGTTAAAGATGAAAGCCCGGATCGATATATTCAGGCGTTACCGGCCGCTGTTTGAGCAGCTGGTCATTAAAGATATCAAGCTTAAATACCGGAGAAGTTTTTTAGGCTATCTCTGGAGCATTTTAAACCCGCTGATGATCATGGGGATCATGGTGCTGGTGTTTTCCAATATGTTCCGGTTCTCGATCGCGAATTACCCGGTATACCTGATCATCGGGCAGACGATCTTCAATTTTGTGTCCGAATCCACCAACCAGGCCATGTGGTCGATCACGGGGAATGCGGCGCTGATGAAAAAGACTTATGTGCCGAAGTACATTTTTACCCTGTCGAGGGTCACGAGTTCGTTTGTGAACATGCTGTTTGCGTTATGCGCTATGGTCATCGTATTCCTGTGCTGCCGGGCCAGGTTCACCTGGAATATGCTTTTCATACCGGTGATCCTGTTTCAGGTCTATTTTTTCACGCTGGGACTGGGACTGTTCCTGGCGAGCGGGACGGTATTTTTCAGGGATATTCAGTATATTTACAGCGCATTTCTGACGGCGTGGATGTACGCGACTCCTATTTTTTATCCGGTCGACCAGCTGCCGGTCCGTCTGCAGTGGATCATTAAACATTTTAACCCGTTATATGCCTACGTGACTCAGTTCCGGAGGATCGTGCTGGAAGGGATGTTTCCGGACCCGCGGCTGATATTCTACGGGTTTGTGATGGCCGTTATCATGCTTTCGGTGGGAAGCGTTACGTTCTTTAAAACGCAGGACCAGTTTATCCTGTATATTTAGCGAAAAGTGGGTGACGATCGTGGACGATGGATATGCGGTGCGCGTGGAACACGCGGTTGTGCGTTTTAACATGGCGTCCGAGCGTATTGATAATCTGAAAGAATATTTTGTGAAGCTGATACGCAGGGAGCTGATGTTCAAGGAGTTTCTGGCCTTAAAGGACGTCAGCCTGGAAGTAAAAAAGGGCGAAGCCTGGGGGATCATCGGAACCAATGGTTCCGGCAAGTCCACGCTCCTTAAACTGATCTGCGGGATCCTGAAGCCTTATAAGGGGAGTGTCCGGATCAACGGTTCCATAGCTCCGCTGATCGAACTGGGAGCCGGCTTCGACGGGGATCTGACGGCGCGGGAGAACATCTTCCTGAACGGGGCAGTGTTGGGATACGACAGGGCGTTCATGCGGGAGCATTTCGGGGAGATCGTCGATTTTGCGGAACTTTGGGATTTCCTGGACATGCCGGTCAAGAATTATTCTTCCGGCATGGCGGCGCGGCTGGGCTTCGCGATCGCCACGGTGGTGCGCCCGGATATTCTGATCTGCGACGAGGTGCTGGCGGTAGGGGACTTCGCGTTCCAGCAGAAATGTGAGGGAAGAATGCGGGAGATGAGGGAACGGGGGACGACGCTTTTATATGTTTCCCACTCTATCGATTCCGTCCGGAGCGTCTGCGACCATGCGCTTTGGCTGGATAAGGGAATTGTCAGGATGGCGGGGGATGTGAACGAAGTGGGGGAAGCGTATATCCGCGGGCTGCAGGAAAAGGGATAAGCCGGGGATGTAAATGATACAGATCTTATAACGGAAGGCGGTTGATTAAAATGAAACAGATTATCCAACATATCTTATTTCCCGACGACGATGCGTTGTTCAATTACAGGGAGTTATTCTATCGACATGACGGAATGGTGACGGAAGGAGGAAAAAGGGGGATTCTGTGCTTAAACAAATATGGAACCGTTGAGTTTTGTACGTATTTTAATGGGGTCTCCTATGGAAAATGGCGTCAATACACGACTATAAGCCAGATCCTGCTAAATCTGATCGTAGAGGGAGAGTTTGAAATCACCCTTTGCGGATATAGTCTGGTGAATGGTATACCGGCCAGAAAAGTATTAGGGAAACAGCATATTGTTTCAGACGGGAACGAGAAAGTCTGTGTTGAGTATCCTGAGAGCCGAGAAGAGATACTCGGGTTTGAGATCAGGGCATTCAGTGAATTGAAGATCCTTGGAGGGTATTATGAAGGCGTATTCGAGGCTGAAAACGTAAAGGATATAGAGCTGGCGTTATCGACAACGACCTGTTGGAAAGAAGAATACATCATTAAAAATATTCAACGCCTGAAAAAAGGAATTTTGGATCTGGATGAAGAGATCAGCGGACATTTTAATATCCATATTGTTGATAACGGAAGAACCCTGAAACGTGAGGATTTTCCTGACGATGGCAGGATTTATTATCATCCGAATAAAAATGTCGGTGGCGCCGGCGGATATGCCAGAGGGATGATCGAATGCTGCCGCCAGATACCGAAAGCGACGCATGTATTGCTGATGGACGACGATGTCATGATCCTGCCGGAAAGCATCTACAGGACATATGTGTTATTAAAAAATGTAAAGGAAGAATACAGCAGCAGCTTTGTCGGCGGAGCGATGCTGGTAATGGAGGAGAAAAATTTCCAGCATGAGGATATGGGGACGGTCGATGATATCGGGACATTCATCCCGCTGAAACCAAGATTTAACCATTTTAGCCTGTTTGATAATCTGTGCAACGAAAAAACATATCATGGAAATAACAAATACCAGGCCTGGTGGTATTGCTGCATCCCAATGAAAATCATTGAGAAGAACGGCCTCCCGCTGCCGCTGTTCATCCGTGGGGATGATGTCGAATATTCATTAAGGTGTAAAGCCGATATCATGACAATGAATGGAATCGGTATCTGGCATATGGGATTTTATGGGAAATACAGCGCTTCTATGAATGTTTATCAGGAATGCAGGAACCTGTTGATTGCTCAGGCGACGTCGGGGATCCTGCCGAGAGTGGATCTGGTAGGCCGCATAAAAAAAATGTATCGGGATAATATTCTGAAACATAACTATGGCGCGGCAGAACTTTCGTTGAAAGCGTTTGAAGACTATATGAAAGGGCCTGCCTTTATTATGCAGGACAGAGGGGAGGCGATCATAAAAGAAAATGGAGAGCTAAACCTTAAATTGTGTCCGTTGGAACAGATGAAAGACGTGGGTATAAATTTATATGAAGATCCTTATTGGGACAGTCAAAGAGGATTTTTAAAAAAATGGCTGTACCGTATTACCTATAACGGCCATAGATTCTGGCCGGAGAGGCTGCTGGGTAAGAAGCCGGTAGTTATCCCGTTTGATTTTGGATATACGCCGTCGAAAATGGCAATGAAGAGAACGTACCTGGCTGTAAATCCGATCCAGCAGACCGGGAGCATCTGTGAAATCAACAAAAAGAAATTCAGGGAACTCCAGCGCCGATATTATAGGGATTTTTTATATTATAATTTACATCAGAAAGATATTGTGAATCGATATAGAAAAGCCAGCAAAGTTATGACGTCAGAAAAATTCTGGAGGAAGTACTTAGGGATATAGTCGGAAAGGTGAAAGAATAAGATGTCTTATTTTAAATGTAAAGATGCAGGTAATGTTATGAATCGTATACAATTAATATAATGAAACAACTTGATGTGATATATAGGAAAATTATATATTGTTTTATAAGGCAGAGAAAGTAAAGAGGAAGTTATGGGATGGTATTGATAAAAGAAAAAACACAAAGAAAAGCATTAGCAAAATCGCTGGTGCTGTATGGAAGCGCTGGGATTGTTCCAATGATTGTGTTTAGTGTTATGTGTATGAAGAGCGGCATTTATCCATTTGGCAATTATTCTAATCTGGTGGATGATTTAAGTATACAATATGTGGATCTTTTTTCTTTTTTGAAAAATATGGTGGAAAAAAATAATATTTCAAGCTACAGTTTTTCAAAAGGACTGGGCGGGAATATTATTGGAGTATTTGCATATTATTTAGCGTCTCCGGTTAATGCTTTGCTGCTTCTGTTTCGTCAGGAAAACATACAAGATTTTGTATATTGCTCGTCATGTTTAAAATTGGGACTGTGCGGCGTGGCGGAAGCATTTTATTTAAGGAAGCGTTTCCCAAATCTCGAAACTGTGTATGTTTTTCTGTTAAGTCTTTGTTTTTCTTTATCATTTTATAATATATCAAAAATCAGTAATCTGATGTGGCTGGACGGCGTCTATATGCTTCCATTGATTATGTGCGGTGCGTGGAAGCTGGTTGAGAAAAAAGAAGGTTTATTCCTCACAATTACGGTCGCATGCTCGGTCGTATTTAACTGGTACACGGCATATATGAATTGCCTCTTTGTGATAATATATTTCTGTTTTGAGTACGTTAAGTATAATAATGGATTTAGCAAAAACAGTATATTTGCTTTTTTAAGATTTTTTGCGTTTTTGCTTTGGGGCGTTTTATTGAGCGCTGTGCTTTTCTTTCCGAATATTTATGAGCTATTACAGGGAAAAGGCGGGTTAAAGGAGAACATCTGGACATTTGCGGTAAATGGCAATTTTTTGAACATTATGCGTGGATTTGTGCTGCGGGACAATTCAGCTTCTTTCAGTCTGTTTTGCGGTACGTTTGCCTTTATTTTAGCTTTAGATGGTGTGTTACATTTATACCGGGTTAGGAAAAGAGAATTCTACGTATCTGCAGCTTTAATCGGGATAATGATTCTTTCATTATTGATAAAACCATTGGAGAATATATGGAATGGGTTTCGATATGCTTACTCTTATTCATATCGGTATTCCTATGTACAGACATGGATGATTGTATATTTTGCAGCAGTCGGATTAATATATGAACAGAAGTGCAAAAGGTTCGGCGAATCGGGCTTAGTCAGAATTATTGCTATTCTGTTTATTACCTGGGGGGTGTTGGATTATATTAGCCCATTTAATGGGAAAGCGCTTTGGGCGACTTTAGTACTTGCTGTTTCTTTTGCTTTTTGTTTATATATGAAATCTATACTGATTGTGAGGATGAGATGGCTCATTTCTGCATGTATCGTATTGATAACTGTATTTGAGCTTGTTATAGAGGGCGAGTGGATATTGTCCGCGCGGCTTCCAATTCCGGACTCAACCTTTTATCCGACTTATGTTTTGAATGAAAAACAGCTGATTAACACGATAAAACAAACGGATCAAAGCAGTTTTTTCCGGATCGAGCAAACATTAAACCGGGGGTTTGAGGGAGACAAATGTTCTGCTTATTTCCTGGAAAATATGGGATATGATTATAACGGGATCTCACATTATTCATCTGCTACTTACGAAAGAGCAAGAAGATTTTTAGATCGTTTGGGATATGGAACTAATGATACAGTCAGTATGTATGACGAGCCTATATTAGCAGCCGATAGTTTATTAGGAATAAAATACATTATGGCGGATAGACAATATCCTGCGTTAGAATTAAAGACAGATTTGAATTTAAATGGCAAACGCATTTATGAAAATCCATTTGCGTTGCCGCTGGGCTTTTTGGCAGCGGGGGAGGAAAATGGAAATGAAATTAATTTTATTAATCATTTTCAATATCAAAATGAAGTATATTCGAGATTATTGGGGGAACCGATTGACTTATATAAGCCTGCAGAATCAAAAATAATATCGCATGGAGAACATGAGATCACGTTTGAGATTGAGTTACAGGAAGGGAATATACTATATGGGTTTGCTAATTCAGCATTCTCTGATTTACAGTTGTACATAGATGATCAGTACCGCTGCAGATATTCTGGATGGCTGAGTTATAAAATTTTTAATATTAGCGATGCCGCCGGAGTGCATAAAGTAAAGTTTGAAAACTTTTACGGGGGGGAAGATCAGATATCTACATATTTTTATCAGTTGGATTTAGCACAATTTGATGAAGTTGTGGAGAAGCTGCGAACCAGGGGCGTCGAAATTGAGAGATTTGAAAATGGCATTGTGGAAGGGACAGTAACGAGCGGGGAGGATGGTTTTGCTGTTTTTACAATCCCTTCGGAAAAGGGCTGGAGCGCGGCCGTTAACGGGGAATCAGTTCCGGTAATAACAGGAGTTGACGCATTGATAATGATTCCGGTAAAGGCCGGCGTAAATCAGATTACGTTAACGTATAAAGCGCCGTATGTGAGGCTGGGTTTATGTATGTCAATATTATCTTTCATAGGAATTCTTGTTTTTATATGGAGAAAAAATGCAGGTTGCCGGGCAAAGCAGGCAGCTGGTTGAGGCGTTGGCAGGAGTGAAACTGTTTCCGAAATATTTGGATATGGAAGTATTAGTTTGTGAGCAGGCTGTGGTCGGGGGCCGGTGTATATTGTGAAGAAAATGCCGGAAATGCGGACACCAGCATGGAGGACTAAAAAATAACGATAAGTTGTCCGGAAAATCAAGAAGGAGGGATGGCTGAAGTGAAGCGGATTGTAGATTTAAAAAACAAAGGTATGCTTTTTGATAACCTGTACCTGGCAGTCCTGGCCCTGTATCTGCTGAAAGCTTTTTTTGACACCGCATTGTTTTCAGTGCCCTGGCCAATGTATTACGATGAGTTAGTGCGGTTAACGGCCCTGGCAGTGGTGCTGCTTAGGGAGGGATATCGGACAGAGGGACGGGGCATACTATGGTTTTTCTGTATAGCTGTTGGAGGAATATTCGCGTTATCCTGGATCCACACGGGATACGCGTTCTTGCTGGATATCCCGCTTTTGATGCTTGGAGCCTTTGATATCCCGTACAAGAAAATCCTGAAAGTCTATATTGGCTGCGGACTGTTGGTCCTGGTTGCGGCGGTGATCGGTTCCTGTACCGGATGTATAGAGGATCTGGTCTATTTTGATTTTGATGATAAAATACAATTTAAACACTCGTTTGGTATTGTATATTCAACGGATTTTTCCGCCCATGTGGTGTATTTATTATTTACGGTATGGGTGGTTTACGACAGGCTTCCATTGAGCCTTTATACGATCGTAACAGCGGCGCTCACAGGGATCGTATATTTTTATTCCGGCGCGAAATGCAGCACGATCGTACTGCTGCTGTTTTTGTTGGGTCTGCTGTACGAGAAGCTTTTGCATTTTTTTGAAAAGCACAATAGATATAGCAAAATTACAGGTTTTTTAGATTTTTTATCTTTAGCCGTGCTTCCGTGTTGCGCGGCTGTTATGGTTTCCTTGATGTTTCGGTTTGATCCGGAGAATGTGGTAATGCAGAAAGTGAATACTCTGCTTTCAGGTCGATTGCGGCTCGCCCGCAGCGCGTTAGAAGAGTACGGGCTCAGCATGTGGGGGACGGCCTTTGACATGATCGGCGGCGGGGGGAATACGGTATCGCACCGAGGGTATAATTTTGTAGACAGTTCTTACTGTATGGTCCTGATCCGGTATGGTCTGATGGTATTTTTGGTCATGTGCGCGCTGTACGTTATGTGCGCCTGGAGGGCTGGGAAGAGCAAGCAGAGACGGCTGCTGATCGTCCTTTCGCTGATCGCGGTTCATAACGCGATTGAGCACCATATTCTGGAGCTGGCATATGATATTTTTCTGATTCTTCCTTTCGCTCGCCTGCATGGGGAGGAACAACTGGAGTCTCAGGAGCATTCCCTTGTGAGCGCTCTCCGGCAAACAGCGGTGTGGGCCGGCGGCGCCGCGCTTGGGGCAGTCGCTGTTTTCTGGGCGGCGGCGTATGGGAAAACGCTGGTCACTTTGCTTCGGCTGTACGAACCGGGCAGACACCGCTATTTTATCGTGGCAGTATTCGGGCTTGCGATAATAGTATTTCTCTTCGCAAAAGAAGCGGCCGGTATAATAACGGGGACGATAAAAAGAGCGGGGGTCAGGAAGAAAGATTTCATTGTATTGTTGGGCGCCCCTTTATTATTGCTGGCTGTCTGGGGAACTTCTAACAGGATAATCCATATCAAAATGCCCATGTATGAGGAAAGTATACGGAAAGGAACTGAGGCGATTTCGGCGTTAAAAGCTGATATGGGCGATTCCGGAAAGATATATGTTGATGATCTTCCTGTGATGTACAGGAAAAATGGGACAGACATATCATGGAATATCTTGGCGGAAGAGGGATCGGTTGCGGAAGAAAACGTTGTTTTATTGACGGCGAAGAACAAAGAACTGAGAAGACTGATGGAAAATGGATTTTGGTTTGGCGAATTATCGGAACAGGAAGGCATTTATACGAACGATAAGGAGGCAGCCCAGATCCTGGAAAACTCCGGAATCCGGATGAACGAGTTCTACAGCGTGGAAAAAGACGTCGATATGGCGCTGATGGCGGATGCGAACGGGCTGGCGCGGACGGATGCTGGCGGGGTGCTGGTTGAGGGTGAGAACCGGTCCCTGATACACGGCCCCTGGCTGACTTTGTACCGGGGACGATATAGAGTAGAATACCGCTTAAAATTAAAAGGGACATCTTTAGGCGACGGCTCATTTGCGACGGTTCGCCTGTCTTCCGATTCCGGAAGAGTAATCATTCAGGTCAAAGATCTATCGAAAACGGATTTTGACGAAAATGGTGAGTGCGTCTGCGTAATGGAAGCAGATATATGGGATGTGGAGGGCGCGGAATTTTTGCTGTTTGCTCATGGAGATACTGCTATTGAGGTCGAAAGTATAAAATACGAAAAGGTTGGAAAAATTGGATAATTATTATGTACGCCCCGGAGAAGATGCCTGGCTGAACGAATGAGGAGGAGAGAAGAAAGATGTTTTCTGCTAGTATTGTAGAAAAGACAGAGTTGGATCGATTACGGCCGGCTTTCACAGTATTTGGTGAGAACTGGAAAGAGTTGATTGCTGAATATGATGGTAAATTATGGAAATGCAGCCGGTATTCGGCAGATATGCTTGAAAAACCAATTTATAGTGCGGCAGATCATTCACGACAGAGTTCAGCTCGTTTTCTGCTTACAGATGAAATCGTATGGGAACAATGTGACGAACCGGCGTACAGGGTATATTTGGACGGATCTGTAAAAATATCTGTGAATGATTCGGAATCAGATGTACGTCCATGTAAGCGCTTCAACGCGTTTCAATATGATGAAGCGATTTTGACTGCAAGAAGAATCGCTCATAGGAATGGTGAACAAAAGGACATATCTTTTCGCCCGATCCGTGTATATTTGTCTCATATGGTCAAATATCCGCTGAACTCGGAATATGCGTCCCTATATGATGCGGCTGGTCTGCGGATCCCGCCCGAAAGAGGGTATTCCGTGGAACAGATCGGTTATCTGGCTCATTTTTTGAAAACAGATCGGTTTGAAGTGACGAGGATGAAAGGAAAAGGGTCGGATGCGTTATTTTTGATTGGCGATGGATTTCGGGAAAAGCAAATGGATCGGAAACGTGGGGAGCATTTTAGGAAGCAGGTCATTGACATATTGAATGGCACTGCTCTTAAACCGGTTCCTGTGGAATGTCAGTTGGGAGATACGGTTATCTGGCTTGGAACCTGGCAGGTAAGTGAGCCGAAGTGATGGATCTTTTCGAAAATTTAGTGACAGGTACTGGAAATCTTTGGTTAAAAAATTTTTCCCCTGTCCGCGGCCGGGATTTCCAGCATATCCATCGCCTGGTCCGCGGAGCATTTTATTGTCCTCATCAGGCTGCAGATTGCGTCATAAAGACCGTTTTCCCTGCCTTTCTTCTCC
>CANQYH010000040.1 GCA_947628025.1 uncultured Lachnospiraceae bacterium
GGGGAGGAGCGGCCTCACGGAACGTATTTTCAGGGAATAACCGACTGCAGCGGTTAGCGCGGCAGGATATGGATATTTTCGATAAGATTTATATAGACGGGCGTTCCATGAACGATCTCTGGCGGGAAAAGTATGCGGATCTGGACCCGGCGGAGCGGGAAGCGCTTATGAAAACGGAGTTTGCGGCGGCGCTTCTGTCCGGGCGCAGGGTTGACGCGGCGCTGGAGATCGGCGGGACGGAGGTCGTGGAGCCGCTTTGGGTGCGGACGGCAAACGAACGGCTGGCACAGCGGATGTGGATCCGGGATGCGGAGCACGTCCCGGCGATGAGCGATGAGATCCTGGACGGGATCCGGGCTTCTCGGACGGCAGCGGACGACAGGAGGCTGGCTCTGAGAGACGCCCGAAGACGGGAAGAGCTGGAGAGGAACCGGCAGGAGGAAGCGGCGCGGCAGGCGGAGCAGCAGCGGTCCGCGCAGACGGAGCAGGAACGGACGGCGCAGGAGCGGTCCGCGCAGACAGAGCCGGAACAGACGGCGCAGCAGCGATCCGTGCAGACGGAGCAGAGACAGTCAGAGCAGTCCGGGCCGCGCGCTGACAGGAGACAGGCGCAGTTTAGGGAGGCGGATCCTGCGGAAATGGAACGGCCTTACGGCGACGGGCCGCGCCGCAGGAATGTCCGGGAGCCCGGGCTGCCGGGAAACCTGGGGCAGCCGAGGACCGGGCCGGGCCAGGAGAGCAGTCCGGCGCCTGTCCGCAGGAGAACCAATATCCGGGAGATCTCGGCCCAGGAGCCGGGACGGCGGGCCCTGCGGGCGGCGGAGCAGATGGGGCTGCGCCCGCGTCCTCCGGTGACGGCCGCACTCACGGCGGAGACGATTCAGGACCGCTATGCGGACGCGTACCGGCCCCTGATGGGACACGGTCCTACGCCGGAAGAGCTTTTTGACGCGGAACAGTTGGCGGCGTTTCGGGAACTCCGGCAGATGGAGACGTTCCCCCATGTCGCGAGCGCGGACGGCCTGATCACGCTGGCTCAGATGGATCTTCTGCGCAGCCGCGACGCCTCTCTGCTCGAAGTGGCGTCCGATTCCGGCTACCGCAGCGAAAAGGAGTTAGAGACGGTGGCATATACCGAGGTGCTCTTAGAGTACGCGAAAGACCCGTCGAATCCGGAGAAATGCGGCAATCTGGCCCAAAATCTGTACGAATGTATGCAGGGGATCTCGGATCTGGATGTGCAGGGCCGTCTGGCCGATCTGGTGGGGCTTTCCGGGGATCCCGTGGACCAGAGGGAACTCTGGAACCGGGTCAACGCTCCGGAAAACGAACCGAAAGTCAACGCGTTTTTCGTGTCCCTGCAGGAACTGACGGACAGAGCGCGGACGACGTTCCAGCCGTTTTTACATATGGAAGGGATGCCGGAGCTTACGGCGGCGCTTGAGGCGCAGCCGGGCTTTGCGGAGACGAAAGAGCGGTTCGAGGCGGCTCTCAGCAATTCCAGGGTACTCCGGCATGAGAGAGACTGGCTCTTTTCAGTGACGGAATTTGAGGCGGGCGGCGATACAAACGTCCGGGACGTGGCGGCCAGGGTCGGCGCGGAGGCGGTCCGCAATTATTTTGTCAGCGGCGGCCGGCTCAACGACATGCCGCAGAGGCTGGTCAGCAGCGCCGGCGGCGAGTTCCAGGATCAGATCGGCGAAGCGCTGCGGAAAAATCCCCAGAACGGCACGGGGATGGAAGATATGATGAACGGGCGGCTGAATCTGGAGGGCGCGGCCAGTCTTTTGGAGGCCGGGGCCGGAGATCTGGACACGGTACTTTTTGAGACCGGGAGAAAGCTGGACCGGCTGTCGGTCCGGGAGGGCGGACGCGCGGCGGCGGCGGTCTCCGACGGGACTGCGGCCGCGCTGGAGAATCAGCTCCGCTTAAATGAGATGTGGTCAGAGCCCGAGGATCTGGAGGGTTTGACCCGGGTGGGCCTGATGGCGCTGAAAGGGCAGGGACTTACGGAAACGATGTCCGCGGAGCACCCGCAGGCGCGCAGCGACGTGCGGCAGGAGATGGCCGGTATGCTGTTCCCGCTGGGAGAGGGGCAGGAGCTGACGGAGCAGAATCTGGACGATCTGGCCGGTCTGTGCAGGAGGGCGGCGGAGAATCTGATGACGGCGGAGACGCCGCAGATCGACTGGAACGACCCGAAAGCGGTGGCGGACCAGGCCCCCTATATGACGGCGGTCCATCAGACCATCAGCGCGATCCGTCAGTTAAACGACCGCATCGGCCAGTTTGATGAGAGCAAAATGCTGGAGGGGGAGCTGGCGGATTCCCTGACCGCCCTGGATGTGATCGCTACCGCGGCGGCCGGAGTTTACAGCAACGACCGTCCTCTGAGCCACCGGCTGATCTATAAAAACGATCTGGATGCCTGCGCTCCCTATCTGAGCGGTACGACCCTGGGAGACGTGGCGCAGATGCTGCCGCCGGAAAAGAAAGCGAAGATGGCCGGTAATTTCTGGAAGAACGTCGGCGAACGTATCCCCGACCGGGAGACGGCCAGGAGCATGAAAGAGATCTATGCGGGCAATGCGGCCAGAAAGGCCGAAAGTCCCCGGCGCCAGGACCAGCTTACGGCAGGCGAAAACGAAGCGCCCGTAAGAGGGGCTGCCAGGAACAGGACATAATGATACGGACCGGAAAGCGTTTGTAGACATTTTGTAGCAGTCTGCGTGCTAGGATACACGTAAGAAACCATGGATCGTATCATTTTACAAATAGGGAGAGGTTATTATGGCACTTTTGGAGATTGCGACTACAAGTACAGAAATGCCGGCACTGACCGGCCTGGGGCTGGATCCGCTGCTGGTGGGCACCCATATGACGTATGACCCGCAGTTCGAAAACAGGCAGCCGTTTGCCAACTTTATCCAGGGAAACGTGGATATGCGCGGCGCGGATTCGCTTTTCAAAACGGGAGGGTATTATGAAAAGGCATCGGAGAAGTTTAAGGAGCTCTTTGGCGATGCCGACAAGAATTACGAGTGTACGGCCGAGACAGTCAGCGACGCCGTGCAGAGACTGCGCATCGACGGGAAGTCCTACGCGGATCGGTTCAACCTGCCGGATATCGATGAGAATAACTTTCGGTTTGTCGTGTGCCAGGTCATGGAGAACCTGACCCGCGGCTCCATTGCCCAGAGTTTCTATAATTCCCGGAGCCCGATGAAAGTCACGCTGACCAGTGGGAACAGCGGCGCGCCCGCGCCTGTTCAGGCGGTCATTCCTCCGGAGCCGGCGGTACGGGAGGAGCCGGTGGAGCCGCAGGGACCGGGGTGGTTCAAACGGTTCATGCACCGGTTCGGTATGTTCAAGCAGGATTTTCAGCAGTATGACGAGGCGAAGCAGCGCTATAGCGAGCAAAAAGCACTTTACGAGCAGGAAGTGAATAAGAAAGCCGCTTACGAAGCCAACAAGCCGAAAGCGGAGAACGAGGCCAAGCGGGTAGCCGGCATCGTAGAGGCGAGGATGCAGCCGGACGCCGCGAGAAGGCAGCTGGTGGAGCAGACCCTGCAGGATCCGCAAAAGCGGAGCGAGCTGCACAGCGCGGCGAAAGAGATGATGGGAAAGATCCCGTTTGAGTCCAACGATAAGGTCAACGCCACGCTGGCGCAGTTCTTTGAGGGGTATCATCCCGCGACCGTCGAGGAGATCCAGCTTCCGGACGGACCGGAGCGCCAGCAGGTGATGGCCCAGAGAAATCAGCTCACAGTCAGATGCGGCCTGCAGGGCATGGGACGTCCCTCCAGCGTGCTGACGGATCTGATGGCGTATGCGATGACGTACGGCGGCGCGGACGGCAAGGGGATGACCCTGGAGCAGCTTCTGGACACTATAAACGATCCGTCCAAATCGGACGTTTTAAAGACGATCGGCAAAAACTTTGCGGATGATTTCAGCATCACGTTCCAGCCGGTGGGGACGACGCTCCCCGAAGTAAAGAGCGAGGACATTTCTGAGGAAAAAAGGAACCGGATGGCAGACCGGATGACAGGGATGTTTAAGACCCTGGGAGAGCAGCGTCTTGAGCATTTCGACCCGCTGAATGTGACGGATATCCGTGAGAAGGGCGGACACAATTATGTGGTTGCGCGTATGGGCATGGATCTGGGGCAGATGCTGGGGGGAGGTTCTTCGCTTTGTAAGGATATTTTCAGCCGCATCGACAACAGACTGCGGGCCGAGCATCTGTCGCCTTTGAGCGAGCGGAAAGCGCAGGCGTCGGCGGCCAAGACCATCGGCGACGCGGCGACCGCGGTAGGGGAAGTGTTTGCCAAGGACGATTTCCAGTCGGGAACGCTCCATCCGGCCCCGAGAGGTACGCGGCAGCAGCAGGCGGATATACGGCCCGGCCATATGGTGTCGGCCCTGTACTATCCGGAAGATCTGGGACAGCTCCAGGGCAAGAAAGTGAGCGAGCTTACGTCGTCGGAGATCTGGTACGGCAATACCGCGGCTACAAAGCTGATCCAGAACCCCGAGAAAATGATGTACGACGTCCTGAACCAGGGCGCGCCGCTGACCGTGACGAATTTTACGCTCAATTTCGCGAATATAAAGACCAGGGAGGTCG
This sequence comes from uncultured Lachnospiraceae bacterium, assembly GCA_947628025.1. Classification (GTDB taxonomy): domain Bacteria; phylum Bacillota; class Clostridia; order Lachnospirales; family Lachnospiraceae; genus UBA3402. Next base: position 4,631 of record CANQYH010000040.1, read on the forward strand.
CGAAGACGGCCGACTTTGCTCCGACCAATATTAACAATCTGGTGCAGCAGGAGCCGACGGCCAGGAGGCAGAGCGGCCACCAGCGTTCGAGGAGCAATTCTCTCACACAGGAGGGACGCAATCTGGGGACTCAGCAGCGCACGACGCGCGCTATGGGCGGCTGATCCGGGACCGGCACGGCGTAAAAGGCGGCGGACCGGCGGGAGAATGATTGAAAATAAAACAGGTACGGCGGCATGGGCATCCCTGCGGTTTTTCAGCAGGGGTGCTTAGGACGTTTAAAACGATACGTTTGTAGTCTTTTTGTAGTACATCGGCTGCTAAGATAAAGAAAGATAGTTACGCTGCGGACCGGACCGCGTTTCAGCGGGCGCGGGCCCGAGCGGGCGGAGGCGAAAGCGGCCGGCGGGATGTAAAACGGAGGGGCGCATATGGAAAAACGGCAGATGCAGTTCGTGCTGGAGATGCCGGACGGAACGGAGAAAGAGTTTGAGGTCATCGGCGTGTTCGGCGTGGAGGACCGGGATTATATGGCGCTGGAGCCTGTGGGGGCTTCGGGCGCTGAGGCATACCTGATCGGGTTCCACGCGGGACCGGAGGACGAGATCGTGCTGGATCCGATCGAGGACGATGAGGAATACGCTTATATTTCAAAAGTGTTTCTGGATCTCTTCAATCAGGAAGAGACGGAGCTTTACGATCTGCAGCCCATGTATGAGGAAGAGGACGCGCTTTTGGAGAGTCTGGCCGAGGAGGAGGAATACTGCTTCGAGGACGCAGAGGGCCGGCTTTTCCTTTACGATGAGAACGGCGGGATCGTCTATCTGAACGAGAACGGCGAATTTATATGGGAAGATCCGCTGTGATCCGGCGGCGGGAAACAAAAAGTAAAATATTTAAATAAGGAAAGGAATCCATGTTATGAGCGAAGTCGTATACAAAACACCGAAAAGGATCGACACGAACACCAATACCGCCGTCGACGCGGAGATCAAGGCGCTGCTGGCCCAGGGAGTGAAAGAACTGACGATCGATATGGCCGACACTTCCTACATCAGCTCGGTGGGCCTGCGGGTCATGCTGGCGACCCAGAAAGCGTTAAACAAAAGCAAAGGCACTCTGGTGATCCGCAACGTATGTCCCCAGGTGCATGAGGTGTTCGATATCACAGGCTTCTCCGGCTTTTTGAACATCGAGGGCTGATCATGGAGGAGAAAAGCTTTCAGCAGAAGCTGTGGATCTGGATCGCCGTATTCCTGAAAGGCGCCCGGCCGCTGCTCTGGTATATCCTGATGCCGGCCCTGTCCATGTCGCTGGGATACGTGCTGTTCCATTCCGATATGGATGCGGTAGAGTTTTTCTCCTACGGCAGCAATTTTTACACGGCCGTCGGGATGCTTTTGACGATCTACGTGCTGTACCGCGGGTCCCGGAAGCGGGGGCACCGTTTTTTTGAGGACGCCAGTCTCTATCTGGACCAGCTGGACTGGAAAAAATGCGCGGCCGCGTTCGGGTTCGGGATCGCGATGGCGGTAGCCGTTTCCTCGGCGATCACGCTGCTGCCCCGATGGGGGATCACGAACGATTATTCGGACGCTTCGCAGAATATGTTCCGCGGAAGAGACGTGCTTTTTACGATCGTGACGACGGTGCTCACAGCGCCGCTGGCGGAGGAGATCGTGTTCCGGGGCTACATGCTGAACACGTTTTTGGAGTATTTTGACGAGAAATGGTCGGTCGTTTTTGTCAGCGCCATCTTCGCCGTCTGCCACGGGGAGCTGCTGTGGATCCTGTACGCCTTTGGCATGGGGGCGATCCTGGCCTGGGTGTCCGTCCGGGAGGACAATATCTGCTACGGGATCCTGCTGCATATCGGCTTTAACCTGCCGTCCATGGTCAACTGGCTGATCCGTGCCAGCGTGCCGGCTTCGCAGGTACTGTTCGAAGGATGGTGGATGATCCTGGCCTACGGGATCGCCGGCGGTCTGGTCTCGGTGCTCATTTACCGCTGGTACTTTAGGTATTCCGGCATACGATAGTTTTAAACGATCTGCTTTCCGTTGGGGGAGCGCCAGTCTGAGAGGAGGATAAGGATGAAAGATTTGAAAATCGGCGGCATCATAAAGAAAGCCGCGCTGTATCTGGGCCTGGGAGCGCTGGCCGCGCTGATCTTGGGAGGGGCGACGGCCATGGCGTTTGGCTACCTCTTTCTGAGGACGCAGACCGGACTGATCAATTTCGGCGTTTACACCGAACTGACCACCTATCTGTACGGCCTGATGGAGGTGGTCATCATTGTTCTGGTCTATGTACTGTTTACTCCCAATACGTCCAAACGGTCGAAGCGGATGCTGAAAGGCCCGGCCCAGCGGATCGAGGGCGCGCTGGAGAATTCCCGCTTCATGACCGACGAGGAAAAGGACGATAACTTCCCCAAAAAGAAATTCAACTCCCTGAACAAGGAGAAGAAAGACGGCATCCCGCTGTACGCCGTCTATAACACGAAGAAAAAAGACATGGATATCAACCTGATGTCCCCGGCCCACGGCCTGATCATCGGTGCGACCGGCAGCGGTAAGACGACCACGTTCATCAATCCCGTGATCCAGATCCTGGGCCATACGTCGGCCGGGTCTTCGATGATCTGCACCGACCCCAAAGGCGAGCTGTTCCAGATGCATTCCGGGTTCCTGAAGCGGCAGGGCTATAACGTGATGGTCCTGGACCTGCGCGACCCGTACAGCTCGTTCCGCTGGAATCCCCTGGCGGAGATCTACGACCGCTATCAGCTGTATCTGAAGACCGGCGACGAGATCTACGAGCGCAGCGACGACGTGGCCGAGAGCGGCCTGACGCTGGTAAACCGGCCGGAGGAATATACGGACGTCTGGTACGAATACAACGGCAAGGCTTACGCCATCCGCCGTGAACTGATCAATATCGTGAAAGTAGAGAAGCAGAAGATCTACGACGAGCTTTACGAGGATCTGAACGACCTGATCAGCGTCATCTGCCCGGTCGAATCCAAGGACGATCCGGTCTGGGAGAAAGGCGCGCGCTCCATCATCATGGCGACCTGCCTGGCGATGCTGGAAGACAGCGAGAACCCGGAGCTGGAGATGACGAAAGAGAAGTTCTGCTTCTATAATATAAGCAAGGCCATCAGCAATTCCGAAAATGAATTCGCGGCCCTGAAAGATTATTTCAAGGGACGTTCCAAGCTGTCCAAGGCGGTGGGCCTGTCCCGCCAGGTGCTTTCGGCGGCGGACCAGACATTGTCCAGCTACATGTCGATCGCGTTCGACAAGCTGTCCATGTTCAACGACGAAGGCCTGTGCGCCCTGACCAGCGCCACCGACATCGACCCGACCAAATTCGCGTTCGAGCCGACCGCGTTGTTCCTGAAGATCCCGGATGAGAAAGACACCCGCCACGCGCTGGCCGCCGTTTTCATCCTCTGCATCTACAAGGCGCTGATCAAGGTGGCTTCCGGCCGGGAGGACCTGTCCCTGCCGAGAAACGTATACTTCCTGCTGGATGAGTTCGGCAACATGCCGCAGATCGACAAATTCGACAAGATGATCACCGTAGGCCGCAGCCGTAAGATCTGGTTCCATATGGTCGTCCAGTCCTACGCCCAGTTAAACAACGTGTATGGCGACACGGTGGCCGATATCGTCAAGAGCAACTGCGGTATCAAGATGTTCATCGGTTCCAACGACATCGGTACCTGCGAGGAATTCTCCAAGCTGTGCGGCAACATGTCGGTAGCGACGACCAGCGTATCCGGTTCGACGACGGACACGACGGGCGGCATCAATTACTCCAATCAGATCCAGGACCGGCCGCTGATCTACCCGTCGGAACTGATGAAGCTGAACAACAAAAAGAGTACCGGCAACGCGATCATCGTGACGTTTGGAAATTATCCGCTGAAGACGAAATTCACCCCCAGCTACAAATGTCCGTTCTATGAGATGGGCTGTATGGATCTGACGGATGTGCGTTCCAACGCGTTTTTCGGCGACGAGATCTTTTACGATCTGGACGAGCGCAATTATCTGGTGCTGGATAATAACCAGGAAAATCAGGCGGAAGCCTCAGGACAGTAGGAGTGAGAAAATGAAAAGAGCAGCTTATCTGAAAGCGGCCGCGGTGGCTGCGGTGCTGGCAGCGGGCCTGGGCCTGGGAGGAATCTGCGGGTTTGCCTCGTCGGTCCGCATCGGCAGCAGCACGGACGGCACCGATTCCCTGCAGACCCAGGTCATGGACAACGGCGCGGTGGGGCCCGTTTATTCGGAAGTCGACCTGGGCGAGAGTTATCATGACGATTTCGAGGTTTATGAGGAATCCATCGCCGGGAACTGGTTCTTCTATACAAACGTGTCCAACGGCGGCATCACCGATAGCGGCGTGTACCTGGATATCCCCGCCAATATTTCCTATGAGATGGAACGGGACGGGGTGCCGGTCTCCTATGCCAGCCGGCAGACGGTCACGGCCCGCGGTTCCTATGTGGTGACGCTGACCGTGACGGAGGGAGAGGGTAAGCCTTTCAACGAGCAGAGCATTTATACGGCGGTGTTCCGTTTCCGCATCCAGGAAAAACCGGTCAAACCGCTGGAGACGGAGCCGGAGAGCAGCGCGGGCGGAAGCACGTCGTTTGGCGGCGGTTCGCAGGAGGAAAGCCGCGGAGATATGTCTTACGAGCAGGCGCTGGAGATCGTCCGCCAGGCGGAGGAAGCGGCGCGTGCGAACGGGTTTACGACCGGCGAGACGGAGCCGGAGACTTCGGGAGCCGCGGAGACGGAGGAAACGTCGGAGAGCCCGTCGGATCTTCTGCCGGAACCGGGGACGGAGACGGAGCCTGACGCGCAGGAGACGGAGCCGCAGGAAACAGGCGGCGAGGTCATGGACGACGACGGCCGGATCGATGAGGAACGCCTGGAGCAGGCCATCGGCGATCTGCTGGGAGGCGGATACGGCGAGCTGGCGGACGGCTTTAATGAAGAGACCGGCATGGTCTCCGCCTACGACGAGGCGAGCGGCTATTATAAACATGAACTGGCGTCGAAAGCCGTTTTCTATACGGATGTGCCCAACGGCATGATCACCCGTTATTCGGTCACGATCCTGACCAACGACGAGATCGAGTTCCAGGTGTTGAAAGACGGCGAGCCCTACGAATATACGGTCGGGACGCAGATCGAGGAGGCCGGGAGCTATCTGGTCTACCCGTCCCAGACCAGCACGATCTACCTGACGGCTTACGCGAACCGCCGCGCACCGGTGTTCCAGTTCCGGATCATCCCGGCGACGGTCAACGATATCGGCATTTTCAACGCGCCGGAGCACGCTTCGATCCGGTCGGTCCTGTTAAACGATACGGAACTGCCCGCGTCGTGGCTCCATGAGGACTGGTGCTACCTGGGCGGCGACGGCCTGTATGAGATCGAACTGCAGACGGAGGCGGGCGACGTCAGCCTGAGTTTCAACCGCGATACGGTAGCGCCCAGGTTTTCGGCTTACAGGGACGGCAACGCGATGCAGTTCATTTACAACTCGGAGGATACTGAGGGAGCGACGGTGATCAAGGACAACAGCGTGATCAGCTCCGAAAGCCTGGTCTCCAAGATCTCGGATCCCGGCCAGTATACGGTCCGGGTCTACGACGGAGCCGGCAATCAGAGCAGCCTGAGCTTTGACATCGAATATCATATGAATACGGCGGCCATTGTGGCGGTCTTTATGATCATCATCCTGGTGATCGGAGGCGCGATCGCCGTAAAGCGGCTGAGCCGGCAGCTGAAAGTACGGTAAGAAAATCCGTAAACGGCGGTTTGGAGGGATCAATATGGAACTGGTAGGACTGAGCGGGTTTACCCAGCTTTTGCAGGATCTCATCGGCGGTATCTTTGACGCGGTTCTGTCGCCGGTCCTGCGCGACGCGTTCAACATCGTGCTGAACATGGTCGAGAAAATGCTGGCGGACATCTTTGCCAACTGGCTGCTCAAGATCATGGTCATGGCCCTGAAGCTGATCGATTTTATGGAGAGCGTATTCAATGTATTTTCCGGCATCAGCAGCGTCAGGGTCAAGGATGTGAGCGAACCCATATCGCTTTTGGAGTATTTTTTCCGAATCGACCAGGTGCAGGGCGCCTTTTTGGGGATCACGATCGTGGCGGTGGTCTTAGCCTTTATGACGACGCTGTTTGCGGTGGTGCGTTCCCTGGCGGATACGCCGTTTGAGAACCGGAACCCGATCAGCACCGTGCTGTCCCAGGCGGTCAAGGCGGCCATGACGTTCATGATCATACCGATCACCTGTCTGTTCGTGCTGAACATGACGGGGACCGCGGTCAAGGCGATCAATACGACGTTCAATTTCGGAAGCGCGGACCTGGGCGTCAGCGACACGATCTTTCTCACCGTCGCCGAACCGGCGGCAAAGAACGACAACGCGATCAAGACGTTTTCGGTCCGACGCAAGTATGAGGATACGGACCTGATCAAACGGAATTTTGATATCGGCAAGATCGATTATACCCAGGCTTACGCCGCGATGTTCTTCATCTTTTTTATCCTGCTGGCTTCGATCCTCCAGTTCATCCAGAGGATATTCGTGATCTTGGTTTTGTATCTGGTCAGCCCGTTCTTCGTGGCGATGATGCCGCTGGACGGAGGAGCCAAATTTAAGGAATGGCGGGAAATGTTCGTGGCCCATATGCTGTCCGCGTTCGGCCCGATCCTGGCGATGAAGATTTATCTGATGCTGGTGCCCGTGATGGTCGGATCGGATATCAATTACGGGGTCACGGGCCTGCTGGAATCGGCGGTCAAGCTGCTTCTGATCATCGGCGGGGCGTTCGCGGTCTATAAGAGCAGGAACCTTTTGATCAGCGTCCTGAACATGCAGGCGGCCATGGCCATCGACGGCAGCGGCATCATCGCGGCGATGGTCGGCGGCGCGGCACTGCAGAAACTGCGCAGCGTCGGCCGGGGCGGCGGATCCTCCAAGGGCAGCAGTCAGAAGAGCGGCCAGCAGAGGAGCGGCGGCCAGGCAAATAATATGATGGCGAACGGCATGGGCGGGAAACAGGGCGGTTCCGGTAGCCAGGCATATACAGGAAAGTAGGTGGAATGATGCAGACAGAGGTTGTGTATCTTGGATTATTATCGAAAATATTCAACGCCATCTTTAACGCCATCCTTTCGCCGGTGTTTGAGTTTATATCGAAGCTGTTGGAAACGGTACTGGGCTGGATCTTCGACGCGGTGCTGCAGCCGCTTCTGGTGGCGGTGTTCTTCCCGCTGCTGAAATCGGTCTGGGATATCATCATGGAAGCGTTCGGGGAGATGTTCTACGGCCTGCTGGTCAGCGTCCTGCAGATCATCGACAGTATGCAGGATGCGTTCAACATCTTCGCGGGCCTGAAATTGGTTACATATAAGAAAAGTGACCCGATGTCCATGCTGGAACTGATCTTCCGGCTGGATGTGGTCCAGAGAGGCGTGCTGATCATCACGGCCATCGCGCTGGTCCTGATGTTTCTGTTCGCGACCATCGCGACGGTGCGTTCCATCTTCGATATGGAGATGGAGAACCGGCACACGATCTCCAAGATCCTGCAGTCTTCGATGAAAGCGTTCTTCCGGCTGTTTCTGATCCCGGTCGTATGCCTGTTCGCGATCCGCATGTCCGGCGTGATCCTTTCGAGCGTCAATACGGCCATGGGCGGGGATCAGACCACGCTGTCCCGTATGATTTTCGTGACGGCGTCCCTGGACGCGGCCAGAGACGACCGCTACAATACCAGTTCGGGAAACAGCGACATCGGGATCAACGACGGTCTGCGCAAGAAATATTATACAGGAGAGGTTTCCTACGCGAATAAGGACCAGGTAGGAAAAGATTTCAAGTTCGGCAAATTTGACTACCTGGTCGGCTTCGGAGGCTGCGGATTCCTGATCATTATTTTGTTTATCGGTATTTTGACGTTTATCAACCGGCTCTTCGAGGTGGTCATCCTGTTTATCGTCTCACCCTTTTTCGCCTCGCTGATGCCGCTGGACGACGGAGAAAAATTTAAGACCTGGCAGGATATGTTCGTCGGCAAGCTGTTCGGGGGCTTCGGCCTGGTCATAGCCATGGAACTGTATATGATCCTGGTGCCCATCGTCATGAGCGGCAATATCTCGTTCGGCGAGGGCAGTACGGAAGCCAATTATCTGCTGCGCTTCGTGTTCCTGCTGGGAGGCGCCTGGGCCACGATCAAGATCGGACCGATGATCACGCAGCTTCTGAGCTTCCAGGCAGGCGGCCAGGAGCAGATGACGGCGGCCTCGGCGTACGGATTTGTGGCCGGCGCGGGAGCCATGGCGGCAGGTCTCGGCAGCGCGGCGGTCAACGCGTACCGTGGCGGCAAGGCGGCCAGGGCCGGGCGCAGGGAACAGTCGAACGAGAGGATCAACGAGCGTCTGGGCTACGGCCTGTCCGGAGGAGGTTCCGGCGGAGGCGGCGGGCGGACCCAGATCCAGGGACGGAAGCCGGGCAGCGTCAAGCAGGGCGCTCCCGGTTCCGACGGCGGCTTCAAGGCCAATGCGGCCACGCAGAAAGGCTCGTTCATGGGCGGAAAGATCACCATGAGCAAGACGGCCGAGGGAAAATCGCGCCTGGGCATCAATACGCGGGCGCTGCGGATCGGTACGGACGAAAACGGCCGGACCCGCTGCCAGGTATTCGGCTTCGGCTCGACGACCAGCGCGGACGGGCAGAAAAAGATCTCGCTGCCGATGCTGCGGCTGAAGCAGGAGACGGGCGCCGACGGGAAAAATTCCTGGCGCGTAGCGAAGGTCAAGCTGCCCGCGGGGATCCATCTGAAACGTGCGGAGACCGTGACCCGCAACGCCGACGGGACGACGAGCCATACGTTCGGCAAGATGTACTGCAGCGATGTTTCAGCGGTCGGGCTCAAGCGGCGCTTTGATTCCGACACCGGCCGGGTAGAGCGGCTGAGCCTTTTGGGCGCTAACTACGCGAAGAACGCGCAGGGGCAGTATGTGAAGACCCATCAGACGATCTTCGGCAACCGGTTCGAGTACAGCGATTTGAGCGGCGGCGCTGCGTTCGGCGGCGGTTCGGTGACCGGCGACGAAAGCGGCAGCGGCAATGAATACAGCGGCCATGGGGACAATTTCGGCGGTTCCGGCGGCGGTCTGGGAGGCAGTCCCAGCCTGGAAAGCGGCGGTTCCGTTTCGGAGAGCACCGGCAGTGCAGGCGCGGAAAGCCCCGTCACGGAAAGCGGCGGTTCCGGTACGGGCGGCAGCTCCGGTCTGGGCGGCAGCCATGCTACGGGCGGCAGCGGCTCCGGTCTGGGCGGCAGTCACTCTACGGGCGGCAGCAGCTCCGGTTTGGGTAGCGGCCACGGCCTGGGAAGCAATGGTTCCGGCAACAGGACCTACAGCGGCAGCGGATTGTTTAGCGGCGGAGAGGCGAACAGCAATCCCTACGGCGGCTCGGGCGGAAGAAGATCCGGCGGCAGTTCGGGCAGCAGCCATTCAGGCGGCAGCGGCCAGAACGGCAGCGGGAACCGGTTCAGCGGCAGCGGGACCGGCGGCGCGAACCGGTCCGGCAGCAGTGGGACTTCCGGAGGCAGCGGCCTGCCCGGCGGCGGAGAAACGAACAGCCGTCCGTACGGCGGCAGTTCGGGGAGCGGCCATTCGGGCGGCAGCAGTTCCGGTGCTGGCAGTTCGGGCAGCGGCGGTTCGGGAAACAGTTATTCAAGCGGCAGTAGTTCCGGCATTGGCGGTTCGGGCAGCGGCCATTCGGGGGGCAGCAGTTCCGGCAGCGGCAGTTCGGGAAACAGCTATTCGGGCGGCAGCCATTCCGGAAGCGGCAGCAGTTCCGGCAGCGGCGGTTCGGGAAGCAGTCATTCGAGCGGCAGTGGTTCCGGCAGCGGTGGTTCCGGCGGAACGGGCCAGCCGAATACGACCACCCGGACGAGGTCCAATTCCTTTACAACCGGGTCCGGTTCCGGTGCATCCCGTCCTGTGACCGGCGCTCCGGCGCCGGACGGCTCCGGGAACAGAAATCATAACGGCCGACAGGAGGGCGACAGATGAGGATCATACCCAAGAGAACAAAGGTAAGGATGGAGTTGTTTAAAGGGGTCGAAGTGATGGACGTAGTAGTAGGCTGCTGCGGCATGGGCATCTCTGCGGCTCTTCTGGTATCCAACCTTCCCGGCAAATGGATCGTGCTGGGCGTGATCTTGATGATCACGGTGGGGCTGATCGTTCCGATCGACGACGACAAGGGTTATATGCTTCTCTACAATGTGGTGAAGTATTTAGCCAGATATAAAGTATTTTACAAAAAAGGCTATTCCCCGGCGGAATTGAAAGCCGCGCGGCAGAAACAGCAGACTTCGGAAAAGGGAACGGCCGAGGCGGAGCTGGAAGAAGAAGAGGACGACGGCGCGGAGGACGCGAAAGGGAAGAAAGGCGGAAAGAAAAAGCAGTCCGCCGCTTCCAGGAAAAAAGCGCCGTCCGAGAAGCCGGTGCGGACGCCCCTGTTCAGCGTGGAGGACATCACGCCGTTTACGAGCATCGACGGGGAGTATATTCAGTACGGGAGCGCTTACAGCGCCGTGGTGTTGCGGATCGAACCGGTGGAGTTCCGATTCTTCAGCGAGAGCCACCAGGATGCCACGATCGACAAATGCCTGGGCGCGATCCTGCGGACCTGTGCGCCGGACGAGTGCATCAACATGGTGAAGCTGG
>CANQYH010000041.1 GCA_947628025.1 uncultured Lachnospiraceae bacterium
GCTCTAGCTAACTGAGCTATTCCGCCATCTGGGGCCAACAGGGCTCGAACCTGTGACCCCCTGCTTGTAAGGCAGGTGCTCTCCCAGCTGAGCTATGACCCCGTGCCGTCATTTCCTGATTGCCTAGTTAGTATAAATGGTATTGTCCAAATTGTCAACACTTTTTTGAAAAAAATTATGGGAATCTTATCTTATCTTATTTGTCTTGATAAAAATACGAAAAACCGTGAAGAAAGCGCAGGCGAAAATATTTTTGCTGAAAGAGCGGTTCTGATTGAAAGGGCCGCTTCTTTTGTGGTAAACTATCTGGGACAGAGACAGACGGCGGCGCGCCGCGGCGGGAGACCGGTGCGGAAAACGCGGCGGAGTTTGAACGGCTGCGCGGACGCCGGCCGAGACATACTATATATTAAGGAAGCAGGAGGAGCGGGAGCGTGGACGCGCAGGGGATCGCGGAGAAGAAAAAGCGGGTGCTGATGATCGGCACCGGCGGCACCATTGCCTCGGAACTGACCGACGACGGTCTGGCGCCGGGACTGACGACGGAGCAATTATTAAAGCGTGCGCCGGGGATCGGGGCTTATTGCCGGGCGGACTGCGTGCAGCTTTTTGCCCTGGACAGCACCAACATGACGCCGGCTCATTGGCAGGAGATCGTCCGCTGCATCCGGAAAAATTATGAGAGTTACGACGGTTTTGTGATCACCCACGGCACGGACACGCTGGCCTACACCGCCGCGGCGCTCAGTTATATGATCCAGGGCAGCCCCAAACCGATCGTGCTGACCGGGGCCCAGAAGCCCATCGGGTTCGATTCGACGGATTCCAAGGAAAATCTGAGCGACGCCTTTTGCTGCGCGTCCGGGGATTTTCCGGGCGTTTCCATCGTTTTCGATCATAAAATCATTCTGGGGACGCGGGCGAAGAAGACCCATTCGAAGAGTTACAGCGCGTTTTCCAGTATCAATTATCCGGAACTGGGCGTCGTGCGGGACGGGCAGGCGCTGCGGTTCATCCGTCAGGAGTGCGGGGCGGCTCCGGCGTTTTGTGAGGAACTGGACACGAAAGTCGCGCTGGTGAAGCTGACGCCGGGCATGGGGCGGGAGCTCCTGGATTTTCTGTTTGCGCGGAACAACGCCCTGGTGATCGAGAGCTTCGGCGTGGGAGGCGTGCCGGAGACGGGCGGTTTTTATGAATGCCTCGCGTCGTGGAAAGCCCTGGGAAAGATCGTGGTCCTGACGACCCAGGTGGAGAACGAGGGCAGCGATCTGGCCGTTTACCATGTGGGGCACCGGCTGAAAAACGATCTGGGAGTCCTGGAGGCCTACGACATGACCACGGAGGCGGTGCTGGCGAAGCTGATGTGGATACTGGCCCGGACCAGGGAGCCGAAAGAGGTGGCGCAGAGGTTTTATACGCCGGTGGCGATGGATATGTTCCCGCATCCGGACGGGAGATAAAGATGAAAACGACGGGAATATGCGCGTACCGTATATTCTGCTTGAAAGAGAAAGAAAGGAACACAGGAAATGACCGCGAATGAATATCAGAAGCTGGCGATGGCCACGCTGAATCCGGCGCTGAGCCGAAAGGATGTCCTGATCAACGGCGTTATGGGACTCTGCGGCGAGGCGGGAGAAGCCATTGATATCGTGAAAAAGCATCTGGCCCAGGGGCACGAGCTGGACCGGGAGGGACTGATCGGGGAGCTGGGAGATATCGCCTGGTACCTGGCGGAGACGGCCACGGCGCTGGACGTGGAGCTGGAGGAGGTCCTGAGCGGGAATATTGAGAAGCTGAAGAAAAGGTACCCGCAGGGCTTTGACAGGGAGCGGTCCGTCCACCGGGGAGAATAGGGCGGACAGCGGTTTATCAAAAAACGGTCGGAGGAGGGACGCGTATGCTGCGCGAGGACATTTTAGAGTACGTCAGGGAAAAATATCAGACGGAGCCGGACCGCCCCTGGAGAGGGGAGCCGGATAATGTGGTGCTGCGCCATAAGGACAACCGGAAATGGTACGGGCTCTTGATGTATGTGAGCCGGAGAAATCTGGGACTGGCGGAGCGGGAACCGACGGATATCCTGAATGTGAAATGCGATCCCGTGCTGGGGGAGACGCTGCGGCGGACGCCGGGCATCTTTCCGGCCTATCATATGAATCACAGAGAATGGATCAGCATCCTGCTGGACGGGACTGTGGAAAAAGACCGGGTGCTGGACCTGCTGGATCTCAGCTACGAATTGACGGCCTCGAAACAGAAGAAAGAGAAGCCGCGCGGTCCGGTGGAGTGGCTCATACCGGCGAACCCCGCTTATTACGACGTGGAGGAGGGGTTCCGGCAGGACCCGGTGATGGAGTGGAAGCAGACCAGCAATGTGAAAGCGGGCGACATGATCTATATGTATATGGCGGCCCCGGTCTGCGCGGTCCTTTATAAGTGCAGGGTGGTGGAGGCGGATATCCCGTACCAGTATGAGGATGAAAATCTGACGATCCGCAAGGCGATGAAGATCGAACTTCTGGAACGGTACGATAAGGACCGCTTTACCCGCGACCTGCTGAAACAGTTCGGCGTATACGCGGTGCGCAGTGCCCGGAGGATGCCGCACAGCCTGAGCTGCGAGATCAACGGGGGCGAGGCGTGGAACGGGTGAGAGGCGGCCGGTTTTGAAATAAACATACGGTGAGGCGAAATGTGTGTTCTGCGGATCCGGGATGATATCAGGAGGAGACAGTGGCAGACATTCGGGAAATATACGATCTGTCCCGGCCGGAGTTAGAGATTTTCTCCGACCGGTCGGAGGTGCGGCTCCGCAGGTGTTTTGAGCCGGAGCCGGGGCTTTTTATGGCGGAAAGTCCGAAAGTGATCGCCCGCGCCCTGGACGCGGAATACGAACCGTTTGCGGCGCTGGCGGAACGAAAATTGCTGGCGGATGGGGCGGCGGGCCTGCCGGAACGCTTCGGCGATATTCCGGTTTACAGCGCGGATGCGGCGCTGCTTAGGGGGATCACCGGCTACCCTCTGACCCAGGGGATCCTCTGCGCCATGCGGAGGCGTCCGCTTCTGCCGCCGGAGGAGGTCTGCAGGGGAGCGTCCCGCGTCGCCGTGCTGGAGGAAATCACGAATCCGACCAATATCGGCGCGGTGTTCCGTTCGGCGGCGGCGCTGAACTTTGACGCGGTGCTTCTGACGCCCGGCTGCTGCGACCCGCTCTACCGCCGTTCCATCCGCGTCAGCATGGGGACCGTGTTTCAGATCCCGTGGACGTATCTGGAAGCGGAAGAATATATAAGCTTCTTAAAGCGGATGGGATTCGCCGCGGCGGCCATGGCGCTTTCCGAGGATTCCGTCAGTCTCGAGGATCCCGGGCTGGCGGCGGAGGAAAAGCTGGCGGTCATCCTGGGAAACGAGGGGCACGGCCTGCGCGCCTCCACGATCGCGGCCAGCGATTATACGGTGAAGATCCCCATGTCTCACGGCGTGGATTCCCTGAATGTGGCAGCTGCCAGCGCCGTGGCTTTCTGGCAGCTGGGGCGGCGCGGAAGCGGTACGGGAAGAGAACATGCGCGTTAGTCCGGGCAAACGGATATTGATGGAATTTGAGAAAGAACTGCAGCCGGGAAACCGGGAGCAATTCTTTCTTTTTTTGCCGGAAAGCATTGACAAATAGATATCAAAATGATATTATATAAATATCAATAACACAACGGCAGGTTTGAAACCTGAAATAAGGAGGAGTGAGTGATGAAAGAGAAAGTACTGAGTACCCGGAAGAACGGCATGGCCATGATGTGTCTGTTTATTCTTTTGTACCTGGCGGCGTTCCTGTGCGTCATAGCGGGCGGCATAGCCATGGACGGCGGGAATCCCCTGGGGGCGGTTTTGCTGGTACCGGGCATTGGCTGGCTGGTCCTGGGCTGGATCCCCTTTTGCGGTTTGAAAGTGATCGGGCCCCAGGAAGCGCTGGTGCTGACGCTGTTCGGCAAATACGTAGGGACGCTGAAAGACGCAGGCTTTTACTGGGTGAATCCGTTCTGTTCCAGTGTGAATCCGGCTGCGAAGACCAAGCTGAAGCAGAGCGGCGACGTGGACGGCGGGGATGGCAGGTCCGCTCTGGTGATCGGCACGGGCGACAGCGGTTCCACACAGACGGCGAGCAAGAAGATCTCCCTGAAGATCATGACGCTGAACAATAACCGCCAGAAGATCAACGACTGCCTGGGCAATCCGGTGGTGATCGGCATCGCGGTCATGTGGCGGGTCGTGGATACGGCGAAAGCGGTGTTCGAGGTGGACAATTACAAGGAATACCTGTCCCTCCAGTGCGACAGCGCTCTGCGCAATATCGTCCGGCTGTATCCCTACGATGTGGCCCCCAATGTGGACACCACCGGCGACGGGATCGCCGACGAGGGGAGCCTGAGAGGATCCAGCGAGATCGTAGCGGCCCGGATCCGCGACGAGATCCAGGAGAAAGTGAAAGAAGCCGGCCTGGAGATCCTCGAGGCCCGGATCACGTATCTGGCCTATGCGCCGGAGATCGCGGCCGTGATGCTGCAGAGGCAGCAGGCGTCCGCCATCATCGACGCCCGGAAGATGATCGTGGACGGCGCGGTGGGCATGGTGGAGATGGCGCTGGAGCAGCTGAGCAAGAATCATGTGGTGGAACTGGACGAGGAGCGGAAAGCGGCAATGGTCTCCAATCTTCTGGTCGTGCTTTGCGGCAACCGGGACGCCCAGCCTGTCGTCAATTCAGGCAGCCTGTACTGATATGGCGGATAACCAGAAGAAACAAGTCCCGCTGCGGCTGTCCGCCAAATTGTACGACGCCATCGCCGCGTGGGCGGAGGATGATTTCCGTTCCGTCAATGGCCAGATCGAGTATCTCCTGACGGAATGTGTGCGGCAGCGGAAGAAAAACGGGAAATATGTATCGGAACATCTGGACGAACCGCTGGATCTGGATATCTCCTGACGGAGGATGCGGATCCACCGGGCGGCGCCTGCAGCCGGGGAAGCGATGAGCCTCTCCCGGCTGCAGGCGTTTTTTGCGGCTGTTTTGGAAAGTAAGGTTCGGTATGAGGAGATTCGTTCGTGTTTTTTCAAAATCCGGTTGCCAAAACGGAGCGCTTATGGTATAATAATAGAACAAACGTTCGATTTTTGGCGCGGAAGAGGGGGAGACAGAACGATATGAAATTTTTCCATTTATCCGATCTGCATATCGGCCTTAAGCTGATGAACCGGGATCTGCGGGAGGATCAGGAATACATTTTACGGCAGATCGTGGAGATGGCGGAGAGAGAACGGCCGGATGCGGTGATCGTGGCCGGCGATATTTATGACAAAGCGGTTCCGCCGGCGGATGCGGTGGAGCTGTTCGACCGCTTCATCACGGATCTGACGGCGGCTCTTCCGGGGGCGGCTGTCATGCTGATCAGCGGCAACCACGACAGCGCGCCGCGGGTGAATTGCTTCCGCAGTATTTTGTCCCGGCAGAATGTCTATATGGTGGGGATGCCGCCGGTGACGGAGCAGGAGCGGATCGAGCGGGTGACGCTGCGGGACAGGTACGGCGAGGTCCATTTTTATCTGCTCCCGTTTGTAAAGCCGTCCATGGTGAAGCTAGCGGTGGGGACGGATGAGAACGGCGATTCTTTTTCTTATGACGAGACGGTCCGCAGGCTGATCGGCCGAGAAGAGCTGGACGAAAGCGCGCGGAACGTCCTGGTCAGCCATCAGTTTTACCTGCCTGCCGGGAAAGCCCCGGAGGAGGTGGAGCGGATGGACTCGGAGATCCGGACGGTCGGCAATATCGACGAGGTATCCGCGGATATATTGGAGCGGTTTGATTACGCGGCTCTGGGGCACATCCATAAACCTATGCTGGTGGGAGGAGAGACGCGGCGGTACTGCGGCACGCCGCTGGCCTGCTCGGTCAGCGAGGCGGGGCAGCAAAAAGGCGTCGTGATGGTAGAATTAGGAGAGAAGCGCGGCCGTGGGGAGGCGCAGATTCGGGTCAGTGTGCTTCCGCTGCTTCCCCTGCGGCAGGTGCGTGTGGTGAAAGGTACGCTGGAGGAGGTCCTCAAGCAGTCCTGCCGGGATTATGTGACCGTGGTCCTGACGGACCGGGTGGATCTGGAAGTGATCGACATGCAGGACCGGCTCCGCATCGCGTTCCCGTATTTGCTGGAGATCTGCAGAGAGGGGCTGCGGACGGCGGATTATGGCGGAACCGCGGAGAAGATGGAGGAGCTGGACCCGTTCGAGCTCTGCTGTTCGTTCTTGAAAGATATGGACGGCGAGGAAAAAGCGCTTTTGCAGGATGTGATCAACCGGGTACAGGAGGTGGAATGACATGAAGCCTTTAAGACTGACGATGCAGGCATTCGGATCCTATGGGAATCGGACGCAGATCGATTTTGATAAGCCGTCCCAGAACCTGTTTCTGATCACGGGCGATACGGGCGCCGGGAAGACGACGATCTTCGACGCCATTGTTTTTGCGCTGTACGGCGAGGCCAGTTCCTCCGCAAACCGCAAAGACGGGATCGTGCTCCAGAGCCAGTTTACCGATTACGACCGGGAACCGTTCGTGGAGCTGATCTTTTCGGAGGGATACGGCGGGGACCGGGAGTTTTACACGGTCCGGCGCGTGCCGAGGCATTTAAAGACGGTGACCCGCGGGGCCTCCAAAGGCGTTGGTACGAGAGAGATCGGCAGTTCGGTGTCGCTGACGATGCCGGACGGGACGGAGTATCCCCAGAAAGAGGCGGACAAAAAGATCGAGGAGATCGTCGGGCTGACGAAAAGCCAGTTTATGCAGGTGGCGATGATCGCGCAGGGGGAGTTTATGGAGCTTCTGCGGGCGAAGTCTGACGATAAAAAGGTGATCTTCCGCAAACTGTTCCATACGGATCTGTTCCAGGCGATCGTGGACGAACTGAACGAGCGGAAGAAAGCCAGAGAGAAAGAGATCGCCGTGATCCGGACCCAATGCCAGACGGCGTCGGCCGGGACGGTGATCCCGGAGGATTATGAGCGGGCGGACGAGCTGGCCGGACTGAAGAAAAAGATCTCCGACGGGGAATTGGTGTTTCTGACGGATTTTCTGGAGGAGCTGAAAACGCTCTGCGGACGGCTGGGGGAAAAGAAAGACCGGGCAGAGACAGAGTACAAAGAGGCAGAGAAAGCCAGAGATCTGCAGAGGGAGAGGTATACGAGAGCGGAGAGTCTGCTGCAGTTTTACGGCCAGCTGGACCAGGCCGAGGCGGAACTGGCGCAGTGCAGGGCAGAGGAAGACGCGGTAAAGGCGGCCGGGGTCCTGGCGGCGCAGCTTCGCGGGGCTTATGAGGCGCGGGCGGAGTATCAGAGATACGCGGATGCGGCTTCCCGTGAGGAGACGGCGAAAAAAGCGTTGAAAGAACAGCAGGCGGCGCTCCCGGCCCTTTGTGCGGCTGCGGAAACGGCCGCCCATGCCGAGGTCTCTGCCAGGGAGCAGTACGAGCAGGAACTGGCGCGGTTCAGCCAGGTGTCGGATCGCGTCGGAAAAGCGCTGGAGATTTTGGGGAAGATCGAAGCTGCGCGTGCGGACGTTTTAAAGAAAGAACAGGATTTTAAAATCGCGGAGAAACAGATGGAGGCGGCGAAAAAGCGCCGGGACGATCTGGAGGCGCAGGAAGCGGATTGGAGACGCCGGGCGGAGGAGATCGGGGACGCCGAGAGCCGGATGGATCTTTGGAAAGCCGGGCAGCAGGCCGTCGCGGATCTGAAGAGCGAGGCGGAAAGCCTGACTCAAAGTAAGCTGGAGCTGGCAAAGCTGCGCCGCAGGGCGGAGCGTTCCAGGATCGAGTATGGCGCCGCAAAAGAGGCTTATCTGCAGAAAAACAGCGAGTATGAGAGGAAGAGGCAGCAGTTTCTGGACGCCCAGGCCGGTTTCCTGGCCAGGGAGCTGAAGCCCGGGGAGCCCTGTCCGGTCTGCGGTTCTCTGGAACATCCAGCGCCCTGCCGGTGGAAAGAGGAACACGGCGATCTGTCGGAAAGCATGATCGACCGGCTGGGAAACGAGGCGGAGAAGCTGAGGCTGAAGCAGGAGGAGCTGGCCGGCGGCGCGCAGGCGGACGGGCGCGCGGTGGAAGAAAGAGAGCGCCTGTGGCAGGAAGCGCTGGAAAAACTCTGCGTCAGGATTGGGGATATGGACCGGGCGGAAAGAGCAGGGACCGACGGTTACGGCGGAGCTTTTGCAGGGACGACTGCCGGTCAGGAGAGTTGCGCTTTGTCTCAGATGGGGACGGAAACGCCCGCTTTGGGAGGGTGGAAACCGGCTGATCTGGAGGAAGCGGAGCGCTTTATCGCCGTTCGGGAAGAAAGACTCCGCCTGCAGGAGAAAAAGCTGAGCGAAGAGGCCAGGATCCTGGGACGGCTCAGGGCCCAGCTTCAGAGCGCCGGTCAGGAGAAAAACGTACTGAAAGAACGCCTGGAGAAAGCGCAGGTCGCCGCCGCTGAGGCACAGGCGGCGTGGGAGGGGAGCCGCGCTTCTCTCCGCAGTCTGGAAACCGCCGGAGATTATCCTTCGAAAGAGGCGGCTCTTCTGGCGAGGAATCAGGCGGCGCAGAAGAAAGATGAGAAAGACCGGCTCCGTCAGGCGGCGATCCGTTCTTCCGAGACCGCCAGGAAAGCGCAGGCCGATGCGGAGACGCTGATCCGCCGGTATACTCAGGAGCTTCCGGCGCTGGAGGAGCAGAAAACCCAGCGGCGGGCCGATTATGAAACATTGATGGAAGAGAAAGATATTTCCGAGACCGAATGGCGTTCCCTGACAGAACAGTATCCCGCTTCCGCAGCCGACAGGATGCAGGAAAAAGTCAGCCGTCATGCCAGCCGGCAGGCTTCCGCGCAGTCGCTGAGAGCTTCCGCGCTGCGGGCGATCGGGGAGCAGGGCAGACCGGTCATGGACGATATACGGCGGGCCGTGGACGAGGCGGAGCAGCGGTATCGGGCGGCGGGAAGCGCCTATGAGCAATATAAGACAGAATACAGAGAGAACAGCCGGGTATATGAGGAACTGGCACCCAGGCTGAAGACACGTCAGAAAACGGCGGAGGAGCACGCCCGCCTGGACCGGCTCTACCGTATTTTGTCGGGCAATGTCAGCGGTTCCCGCATGGACCTGGAGACCTTTGTACAGCGTTATTACCTGGAGAGGATCCTGCAGGCCGCCAACCGGAGGTTCCGCGATATGTCCGCGGGACAGTTTGAACTGCGGATGGTCGAGATCGGAAAAGCGGGCGAGGGAAAGAACCGGGGGTTGGATCTCATGGTTTATTCCAATATCACCGGGCGGGAGCGGGAGGTAAGGACGCTTTCCGGCGGCGAATCGTTTATGGCGGCCCTGGCCCTGGCTCTGGGCATGGCGGATCAGATCCGGGAGAATTCCTCTTCGATCCATCTGGATATCATGTTCATCGACGAGGGGTTTGGCTCTCTGGATGAACATTCCAGGAACCAGGCGGTGAAAGTGCTTCTGGAGATGGCGGAGGGTTCCCGGCTGATCGGGATCATTTCCCATGTGACAGAGCTGAAGCAGGAGATCGAGGACCAGCTTCTCGTCAGTAAGGACGAAAACGGCAGCCATGTCCGGTGGCAGCTGAGCTGAAGATCGAGGAGCCTGCAGAGGGAAAGACGCGTATCCGACTGCAGCCGCGCCGGTATGGGCGGGTGCGCTGGAACATAAGTCGAGGTGGTCTGGCGGGATCAGCGCTTCGCCATGCCGGTACGGACGGATAAACCGGAACATAGGTTCAAAGCGAACCGTCGGGATCAATGCTTTGCCGCGCCGGTACGGGCGTGCCGGAACATAAGTTGAAGCGAACCGGTTGAATCAGCGCTTTGCCGCGTCGGTACAGGCGTGTCGGAACATAAGTCGAAAAGAAGCGGCGTAACCAGCGCTTTGCCATGCTGGTATGGGCGGGCGTGCCGGAACATAAGTCAAAGCAATCTGGCGGGATCAGCGCTTTGCTGCGCCGGTACGGGTGCGCCGGAGCATAAACGAAGAGCAGGGAGTATGGCGAGTATGGAACATACGGTACCGGCCGGGAAACGGCGGACAGAGGGGCGTTTGCGGCAGGGGAGCGGATCGTATACGGTTAAAGATCGCTTCCAGACGGCAAGATACCGGGCCGGCCGGATCCAGGGAAAAAGGCGGATCTTCGCGGGGAGCGTCCTATGGGCGTTGGCGCTGAGCCTGCTGGCGCAGCCGGCGTTTCTTGCGGGCTGCGGCCGGGCGGACCGGCGGGAGCGGTTCAGCAGCCAGTATTACGATCTTTTCGATACGGTCACGGTCTTCACAGCATACGCGGATTCAAAAGAAACATTTGACCGGTACGCGGATATCATGTATCATGAGATGTTGTATTATCATCAGCTTTACGATATTTACCATGAATACGAGGGCGTTCCGAACTTTATGACGGTCAACCGCCGTGCGGGCGCGGAGCCGGTGACGGTGGATGAGAAGATCCTGGCACTTCTGGAAAAGGGCGTAGAGCTTTACGATCTGACCGGCGGGAGCGTGAATATAGCCATGGGCAGCGTTTTGTCCGTCTGGCATGACTACCGGGAGGCGGGGATCGCAGACCCGGACCACGCCCAGCTGCCGCCGCCGGAACTGCTGCGGGAAGCGGCAGAGCACACGGACATCCGCAAAGTACGGATCGACCGGGAGAATTCTTCCGTCTTCCTGGAGGACCCGCAGATGAGCCTGGACGTGGGGGCCATTGCCAAGGGCTTTGCCGCGGAGATGGTCTGCGAGAGGCTGGAAGAAGAGGGCATGGACAGCGGTATGCTGAATGTGGGAGGCAATGTGCGCGCCATCGGGACGAAACCGGACGGCGAAGCCTGGATGGTAGGGATCCAAAATCCGCTGGAGGACGGCGGCGAGGCGTACCTGCACCGGATCGGCCTGGATGATATGGCCCTGGTGACCAGCGGGACGTATCAGCGCTTCTATACGGTCGCAGGGGTGCGCTACCATCATATCATTCACCCGGAGACGCTGATGCCCCGGGATACATACGCGTCCGTATCGGTCCTCTGTGCGGATTCCGGACTGGCGGACGGATTGTCTACGGCATTTTTTAATATGGAGTACGAGGATGGGCTGGAACTGGCCGAACGTCTGGACGGAGTAGAGGTCCTGTGGATCTATCCGGACGGTACGGAGAAATGCAGTTCGGGATTTCAGAATATGATCTCGGAGAAATAGAGGAGTCGTCGATATGGATGGAAAACAGACGCGCGTCAGGCGGCTGCGAAGCAGCCTGATGCTCACGCTGACGGCATTTATCTGGGGCACGACCTTTGTGGCGCAGAGTATCGGACTGGATTATGTGGGCGTGTTTACTTTTAATATGGCCAGATTTTTGCTGGGCGGCCTGGTCCTGACACCGGTCGTTTTATTCCTGCTGCGGAAAGAAAAAGCCGGGCGCGGTCCGGACACGGACCATGCAGGCCAGAGGATACGAAGCAGCGTAAAGGGCGGGATCCTCTGCGGGCTGGTCCTCTTTGCGGCCAGCAGTTTCCAGCAGCTGGGTATTTCCATGACGACGGTGAGCAAGGGCGGTTTTATCACGGCGCTGTATATCGTACTGGTGCCTGTGTTCGGGATCTTTCTGAAAAAAAGAGTGGCTCCGGCCGTGTGGGTCAGCGTGGTCATGGCGACAGCCGGCATGTACCTGCTGTGTATTACCGAGGGCCTGCATATCAACCCGGGCGATTTTTGTATTTTTTTATGCGCGGTCTTTTATGCGTTTCATATCCTTGTGATCGATCGGGTGTCGCCGGGGGCCAATGGAGTGCTGATCTCCTGCGTCCAGTTTTTTGTGTCCGGCCTTCTGGCGGCTGTGCCGGCGTTCCTTTTGGAAGCCCCCAGCCTGTCGAATCTGGCGGCGGCCTGGCAGCCGGTTCTTTACGCCGGTTTTCTGTCCTGCGGCGTAGCCTATACGTTTCAGATCATCGCCCAGCAGGATATGGATCCTACAGTAGCGTCTCTGATCATGAGCATGGAATCTGTGTTTTCCCTGCTGGCGGGTTGGGTGATCCTGGGGCAGGGATTGTCGCCGCGGGAGGGAGCCGGATGTGCGATGGTGTTTGCGGCCGTGCTTCTGGCTCAGCTTCCGGAGAAGCGAAAGGCGGCGTAGCCCCAGGTCGGACGCGGTTTGGGGTTTCGTTCACGCTGCGGATACGTTTACGGACCAGCGTTTCGCTGTTTTTGGCTATCCGGCGGTTATGCCTGGCTTACGGCAAACTTCGGCCGGCGATTTTTTGAACATGGGAATGATCGCCGGGATATGCCGGTCTCCGTGGCGATGGACCGTGGCCGTATGCGGCTGCATCACAGGACGGCAGCCGTTCGAAAGAGCTTTACTCGTGCGCTTCCGGCGTGTGATCGTTTAAAAACGGCGTAAAGGGCTACACATACGGAGCGCAGATCTCGTACCATTCCAGGCACGCTTCCTGCCACGCCGCCCAGGCTTCGAGGCAGCGTTTCCTGGCAGCCTGCAATTCGGCAGCGTCTGTGCCGTTTTCTTCTTGAACGGCATCTTCCCCGGTCTCTGCGTGCGGCACTGGAGAGCATTCGCCCAGAGCCGCCAGCTCCCGGAGAGCGGCTGCCTCCTCGGCGGCTGCCAGCGCTTTGGATTCTTTTTCCATCCGCTCCCGCGCCGCAGCCAGCTTCTCTCCGGCCAGGCGCATCTGCCAGTCCGTATAAGCTTCCTCTTCCGGAATTTCCCTCAGACTGTGCCGCTCTGCTTTCGGCACGGCCTGGATACCGGCGATCAGCGCCTGATCCTCCGCTTTGACGCGGGCGGGGATCGTTTCGCCGTTTTCGGTTTTTGCCAGGCGTTCCAGATAGTGCCCGTAGCCGAATGAATAGTACATGGCGCAGCCGTTTTCGAAGATCAGGATGCAGTCCGCTACCTGCTGCAGGAAATAGCGGTCATGGGACACAAAAAGGATCGTGCCCTGATAGGCCTGAAACGCGGACTCCAGAGTTTCTTTCGCCTGGATATCCATATGATTGGTGGGCTCGTCCAGGATCAGGAAATTCGGCCGGCTCTGCAGCAGCTCCGCCAGTACGAGGCGTGCCTTTTCGCCGCCGGACAGGGAAGAAACTTTCGTGGAAGCGGCTTTTCCGCCAAACAGGAACGAGCCCAGAATCGAGCGGACTTCCTTTTCGGTCATGGCAGGAAACAGGTCGTGGAAATGTTCCGCCACGCTTTTATCGGAAACGATCTCCGCCGAATGTTGATCGAAATAGCCGGTCGTGATGCGTTCCCCCAGCCTGCAGGCGCCCGAAAGAGGCGCGAGCAGTCCCGCCGCCGTTTTCAGAAATGTGGTCTTCCCAGCTCCATTGGGACCCAGGACGCCCAGTTTCTGGCCTTTGCGGAGCCGGAGATCCAGCTCCAGGAGGGGCCGGTCATAGCCGATCTTCAGATGCTTCGCTTCCAGCACCCATTTGCTTCCAGGTTCCAAGGGCAGGATCGGAGCGGTGAATGTGTGAACGTCGTCGGCCTCAGGCTTTTCGACAAGCTGCATCCGCTCCAGTATTTTCTTCCGCGACCGGGCGAAAGCGGCTTTGTTCGGCTTGTGTTTGAAACGTTCGATCAGTTCTTCCAGGCGCTGCAGCTCTTCCTGCTGCTGTTCGTAAGCTTTCTGCTGCAGGCGCAGGCGCTTCCGTTTTTCCTGACGGTACGCGGTGTAATTACCGGGGTAGCGGTACAATCGGCAGCCGGACAATTCGTAAACGATCTCTGCGGTCTGGTCCAGGAAGAAACGGTCGTGGCTGACCAGGATCACAGCGTGCTCATAATGGCGGATATATTGTTCCAGCCACTGGGTCGCTTCCAGGTCCAGATGATTGGTAGGCTCGTCTAAGAGCAGGATGTCCGGTTTCTGGAGAAGCAGCCGGATCAGCCGGATCCGCGTCTGCTGGCCGCCGGAAAATTCTTCCAGGCGTTTTTTCTTATCGTCCTTGGAAAATCCGAATCCGGTAAAAATGCGGTCGTATTCCTGCTCATAATCGTAGCGCTCCCGGGAAAAGGTATCTCTGGCCGGACAGGAAGAGAGAAGCAGGTCTTCTACCGTGCGCTCCCGGTCGCTGCCGGGGGTCTGCTGGGACAGTATGCCGACGGTCAGCTGCCTCGACATATACAGTCCCGGCGACGTGCGCTTGTCGTCCCGGTCCAGGCTCAGTTCTCCGGCGATCAGTTTCAGGAGAGTGGTCTTGCCCGCTCCGTTTTTTCCGACGATGGCGATCTTTTCATTTCCCTTTATTTCGAAATCAATATGTGAAAGGACGGTCTGTCCTCCCTGGGATACGGTTCCGTCCGTGATCTGGTACAGCATGGCGTCTCCTGTTTTTCATGAGAATGGTTGTTCCGGCATTTCCGCCTGTAAGTTCTTTTCGTTCCGGGCATATTTTTGGCATTTGGGATAAAATGTCTTCGATTTCCTTTTCCCGTGTTTATCGTATCATATCCGGAAAGATTCTTCCAGACCTGATTTTACAGGCAGGCGGATTATTTTCCAGGATTCTGAGCATATTAAGAGCGACGGCAGAATGCCGGAAGATCAAACAGAAAAATCATGAATGAACAGGAGGAACCGCCATGAGCACAAAGGAATTGTCCTATATCGAGGACGCGCTGAGCCATGAGAGTTTTCTGAAGAGCCAGTGCAGCGACGCGATCCGCAATCTGCAGGACCCGGAACTGAGATCCTGCGTAGAGGAGATCCAGCAGAAACACCAGCAGATTTTTAAAGAATTTTATAACCTGATCTGAGGAGGACGACCACATGGATGACAGATGTATTATGGAAAACCTGCTTTTGACGACCAAAGGAGTATGCGATCTGTATCTTCACGGAACCATTGAATCTTCTACGCAGAATATCCACCAGACCTTTGACCAGGCTCTGGACGACAGTCTGGGTATGCAGGACGATATCTACCGCAAAATGACCGCCAAGGGCTGGTATGCTACGGAGAACGCAGAGCAGCAGAAGATCCAGAAAGTAAAGAATCAGTATGCGGGGCAGCAGTAAATGACCGGGCAGCCAATGACGCGGCCGGAGGAACTGCCTGCCGGTGAACCCGCTGGAAAGACGGGCGGAATCCCTGCGGAACTGCCTGCATCCAATATCGTAGAGCTGCCCTCTGCCAGGCCGCAGGAGATTCCCCTGGAAGCGCCGGGCAGAGACGGCGCGCCGGTACGCGGTTAAGAGCGCATCCGGGTTCTAAAAAACAGAGATTCGTACCGGAGGGTCCCGCCGGCAC
>CANQYH010000042.1 GCA_947628025.1 uncultured Lachnospiraceae bacterium
CGCAACACCCTGGATCTGAGCGCCGTGCCGGTGATCCGCGCCAAGAGCCATCTGCCGGTGATCGTCGACCCCAGCCACGCTACCGGGGTCCGGGCTTATATCGAACCGCTGTCCAAGGCTGCGGCCGCCGTAGGCGCCGACGGACTGATGGTGGAGGTCCATCCCTGCCCGGCCTGCGCTATGTCGGACGGTCCCCAGTCTCTGACGTTCGAACAGTTCGACACCCTGATGAAAGACCTGCGGCCGTATGTCGAACTGGCCGGCAGAAAATAATACAAGATCGTAAGGAGGCCATTAAACCATGGACCAAACAGCTCAATCCGATTCTGTCTTCGGCTTTATCGGTCTGGGACTCATCGGCGGCTCCATCGCCAGAGGGATCCGGCGCAGAAAGCCGGACGCGACGATCATGGCCTATATGCGGACCCGTTCCCGTCTGGAACAGGCCAAAGCGGACGGCGTGGTGGACGTGATCCTGGACGGCGTCGGAGAGGGATTCCGACTCTGCGACATGATCTTCCTCTGCGCTCCCGTCGAATACAACGCGGCCTATCTGGCCCGGCTCCGTCCGTTTTTAAAGCCCGGCGCCATCGTCACCGACGTGGGCAGCACCAAAACGGACATCCATGAGCAGGTCGCCGCCCTGGGCATGGAGGATGTGTTCATCGGCGGCCATCCTATGGCCGGTTCCGAAAAAACAGGCTATGAAAATTCCACGGACCATCTGCTGGAAAACGCCTACTACATCATCACTCCCACGGCCCGTTCCCTTGACGCGGACGTTCAGCGGCTGGTCGCCGTGGCCGAAACCATCGGTTCCATCCCGATCATCCTGGACTACCGCCGCCACGACCAGATCACGGCGGCCATCAGCCATCTGCCCCACATCGTCGCCTCCTGCCTGGTGAACCTGGTAAAGGATTCCGACGGGGAGGACGGGATGATGAAGCGCCTGGCGGCCGGGGGCTTTAAGGATATCACGCGGATCGCCTCCTCCTCTCCGGAGATGTGGGAGCAGATCTGCGCAACCAACCGCGGCAATCTGGCGGCGATCCTGAGACAGTATATCGGTTCCCTGACCGCGGTGGCCGAGGAACTGGAACAGAGCGACCATAAGGCCCTCTACGATCTGTTCGACACTTCCCGCGCCTACCGGAACGGATTTTCGGAGAAAGCCCGCGGGGCCATCGCGCCGGATTATTCGTTCACCGTCGACATCGTGGACGAGGTCGGTTCCATTTCCACCTTGTCGGTGATCCTGGCCGCCAAGGGGATCAGCATCAAAAACATCGGCATCAACCACAACCGGGAACACGGCGAGGGAGCCCTGCGCATCGATTTTTATGACCGGAACGCCATGGAGACCGCCTGGGACGTGCTGAAACGATACCACTATGAACTGATGCGGTAAAGGAGGCCGCGGCAGATGAAATTTACCAGATGCAAAAGCCTGCGGGGCGAGATCACGGTCCCCGGAGACAAATCCATATCGCACCGGAGCGTCATGTTCGGCTCCATCGCCAAAGGAACTACGGAGATCCGCAACTATCTCCAGGGAGCCGACTGTCTGTCCACCATCGCCTGCTTTAGGAGCATGGGCGTCGAGATCGAAAATCACGGCGAAGTCGTGACCGTCCGCGGCAAGGGGATGCGGGGACTCCGAAAACCCGATGCCGTCCTGGACTGCGGCAACAGCGGCACCACGACCCGGCTGATCTCCGGGATCCTGGCCGCCCAGGATTTTGAAGCGACCCTGACCGGCGACGCTTCCATCCAGAAGCGGCCCACGAAACGGATCATAGAGCCCCTTTCCCTCATGGGCGCGGACATACGAAGCATCCCGGGAAACGGCTGCGCTCCGCTCAAGATCCGCGGGCAAAAGCTGCACGGGATCTCCTACGTCTCCCCAGTCGCCTCCGCCCAGGTGAAATCTGCGATCCTGCTGGCAGGGCTTTACGCCGGCGGGGAAACGCGGGTCACGGAACCGTATCTGTCCCGCAATCACAGCGAGATCCTGCTGCGCTGTTTCGGGGCCGATGTGAGGACGGAATTGGAAGATGCCGGGGCCTCGTCCCGCGCGACCGCCGTGATCCGGCCCGCCGCCGAGCTCTACGGCAGCCGCGTCGACGTGCCGGGGGACATCTCCTCCGCGGCGTTCTTTATCTGCGCCGCCCTGATGCTGCCCGGCTCCGAAGTGCTGATCCGCAACGTAGGAACCAACCCCACCCGCGCGGGCATCCTGAAAGCGGCCCGGGCCATGGGCGGAGATATCACATTATATAATGAAAGAACGGACTCCGGAGAGCCCGCCGCCGACCTCCTGGTAAAAAGCTCGGCTCTCCACGGCACGGTGATCGAGGGGGCCGATATCCCCACGCTGATCGACGAGCTGCCTGCGATCGCGGCCATGGCCTGCTTCGCAGAGGGAGAGACCGTCATCCGCGACGCCGCCGAGCTGAAAGTAAAGGAATCCAACCGGATCGCGGTCATGGCGGAGAATCTGACGGCCATGGGCGCCGATGTGACCGAAACGGACGACGGGCTGATCATCCGCGGCGGCAAACCCCTCCACGGAGCGGTAATCGACAGCCATATGGATCACCGGATCGCGATGACATTCGCGGCCGCGGCCCTGTGCGCGGAGGGAGAGACCGAGATCCTGGGGGCGGAATGTGTGAATATTTCCTATCCGGAATTTTACAGAGACCTGGAAAAACTGAAAACTTTTTAAGAACCTCTTCACAAAAAATCCGCGTCCAGCTATAATGAAAACGGTATCTACATTTTCTTACGCCAGGAGGTCGCCATGAAAAGAACGATTCTTCTATATTGTGCGCTGTCTTTTCTGCTGTGCGGATACGCCTGCCCCTTACATACGGTCGACGGCGGTTTCAACGGCGAAGAGCAGCTTACAAAAGAATATGAGATCACGATCCGGATGGTCGGCGACGATCTGATCCACTCGTCCCTGTATGAACAGAGCCTGCAGAGCGACGGTTCCTACTGCTTCGACCGTCTCTTCGAGCATGTAAAAGAAGACATCGAAGCCGCGGATATCGCCATCATCAACCAGGAAACCATCCTGATCTACGACCGGGCCAAGATCAGCTCCTATCCCTCGTTCGGCACGCCTGCTGAGATCGGCCACGCCATCGTGAACGCAGGCTTCGACGTCGTGGCCCATGCTACGAACCACACCATGGACAAAGGCCTCGCCGGGATCGCGGATACCATTGACTTCTGGGAGAACAATTATCCCGACATCCGCTATCTGGGCATCCACAAGGACTGGTCGGACAGCGACATCTGCTACGTCACTAAAAACCATATCACCGTTGGCTTCGTCAATTACACCTACGGCCTGAACGGGCTGGAATCCCGGCGGAGAGGACACGAATACAGCGTGGACATGCTGTCGGACGCCGACATTGAAGCCACGCTGAAAGAAGCGCGCGAAAACTGCGACCTGCTGGTGGCAGTTTTACACGTAGGCGATGAATACGTCTACACGCCGACGCCCTACGAACAGCGGCAGGTCAGCCGTTTCATCGACAACGGGGCGGACATCGTACTCTGCGCCCATCCCCATGTGCTGGAGCCGTACGGTTTCGTCACAACCGATCAGGGAAATACGGGGCTGGTCTATTACAGCCTGGGCAATTTTGTTTCCGCCCAGGACCGGATCCCGCGCGTCCTGGGCGGCATGGCCGACATCCGCATCCGCAAGACCGCGGAAGCCGGCGGCAGTTCCACCCAGGTGGCCGCCTACGATCTGATCCCCCTGGTCACCCACGAAGAGTACCGCAATTACACTACCTACCGTCTGGACGCCTACCCGGACGAACTGGCGGCCAGGCACGGGCTCGTCCGGGACGGCTTCTCCAAGGAAGCGCTTTGGGAACTGTTCCATCAGATCATGGAATAATCCGTCCTCAGCTTTTGGGGATCATCCTGCTGCCATACTGGATCGCGTAATATCCCCGCTCCTCCGTATGGACCAGCTTCACAAAAGTATCCGTATACAAATTACGCACAATAGCTGTTTGCGGGCCGGTGGGGATCAAATGCTTTTCCTTTCCGTCCTCCCGCAGCCCGACGCAGCCGTCTGTTTTCTCGTACATCTCTACCACCGTTCCCTCACCCGACACGTAGGTTCCCGCGGCGGCGCGCACTGTCTCGGGACTCCACCGGTTCTCCTGCCAGAGATCTCTGGGATCGACCGGGGATTTTCCGTTATACGCCCTGAGAAGCGCGTCGGAGATCACGCCGACCGGCACGTCCAGCGTATTGCACAGGACGATGACCGCCGCTTCCGCTTCATAAGAAAAAGCGATATTGGAAGAAACGCCCGGCAGGCTGCCGCCGTGCTCCATCACTTTCAGATCGTCGATCTGCCGGATCTCCAGGCCGTACCCATAATTGGCAAAGGCATTGTACGGCTGCCGCGGCTTGCACATCTCGCGGATGCGGTATTCGCTCAGGGCCCTGGTCCCGTCCGGGGCCTTTCCTTCATTCAGATACATGACCAGATATTTCTTCAGATCGTTCAGCGTGGACTTCAGAGAGCCGCCGCCGTGAAGCACAAACGCGTCGTCGTGGTAATCCCGGTGCCCCGTCATGACGCCATTCACTTTCTGGTACAGCGTCGCTGCGTTCGCGTCCAGGCTGGGACGTACAAAATCGCAGAAACTCCGCTCCATTCCCAGCGGTTTCAGGATATGCCTGACCAGATATTCCGCGTAGGAGCGTTCGCCGCCGTAACGGCGGATGATATCGGAAAGCAGCGCGAAACCGTCGTTGCAGTAGCTGAAATTCTCTCCGGGCCTGCCATTTAAACCGTTTTCCTCCGTCAGGCTGTCCAGACGACCCGCTACCCGGCGGATCCCCTCTTCGGCCAGTCCCTCATGCCAAGCGAAATCCCCGTCTTTCTTCTCCGAAAGTCCCAGCTCGCGGGCCACATTGCCCACCAGGATCCTGGGCTGAGGGAAGAATCCGCCGCTGTGGCTGAGCAGATGCCGGATCAGCACGTCGCCCCGCTGGTTTTTGTTCGTAAACTCCGGAATATACAGACGGACCGGATCTTCGACGCTCAATATGCCCTGTTCCTCTAACTGCAGGATCGCCAGCGCCGTAAAGGATTTGGTCACGGACGCGACGCCGAAGATCGTGTCTCCGTCGATCTCCGCCCCGGTCCGGCGGTCACGGACGCCCCAGAATTTCTCATACTGCGTCGTTCCTTTCCGGTCCACGATGGCCGCCGCGATGCCGCAGGCGTCATATTCTTTCTGGATCGCTTCCACGGTCTGTTCCGCCAGAAACAGATGTCCCTGTGTCATTCGGTTCATACGTTTTCCTCCTGTTTTCGTTTTTCCGGCCCGGCGCGGCCCGGCAGCGTCTCCTGCCTCTCCCGCGTCCATCCGGATCTCTCTCGTCCCGCGCCGGTCCCGAAACCCGGCATCCCCGCCGTTCGTCCCGTCCGCGCCGTCTCTGAAAAAAAGGGTTTGAAAAATATCAATTCTATGCTATACTGTTTCACAGTCATTCAGAACTATTGACTTTGGAAGGAGTTTTTTTCGTGAGTTCAATCGGTATCGTCACAGACAGCCACAGCGGGATCGGGAGCCAGACCGCCAAGGAACTGGGGATCCTGGTCCTGCCCATGCCGTTCTATATTAACGAAAAATGCTACTATGAAGAAAGCACCCTGACCCGCGACGCCTTTTTCCGCTACCAGGAAGCCGGCGCGTCCGTCACCACCTCCCAGCCGTCCCCCGCGGCGGTCATGGAGATCTGGGACCAGGCGCTGCGGATCTACGATAAGATCCTCTATATGCCCATCAGCAGCGGCCTCAGCGGCTCCTGCCTGGCGGCCCAGGGACTGGCCCAGGACGAAACCTACGCGGGCCGGGTCCTGGTCGTCGATCACGGACGCGTTTCCACGCCGCTCCACCGGATGATCCTGGACGCGCTGGAGCTGATCGAGGAGGGTTACTCCGCCGAACAGATCCGGGAGATCCTGGAAAAGCACCGCAGCGACATGGTCATCTACCTGGGCGTCCAGACCCTGGAATACCTGAAGCGGGGCGGCCGCATCACGCCGGCCACCGCGGCTTTGGGAACGCTTTTGCAGATCAAGCCGGTACTCCAGCTGGACGTAGAGAAACTGGACGCGATCAAAAAATGCCACGGCTTTGTCAAGGCGAAGCATTTCATGATCGAGACCCTGCGTCACGATCTGGAGACCCGCTTCCGCTCCCAATACGAGGCGGGCGAGGTCCATCTGCTGGCCGCTTCCAGCGCCACAGAGCAGGAAACTGCCGCCTGGGTCGAGCAGATCCGCGAGGCATTCCCCGGTCAGGAAGTCCAGAGCGGCAACCTGTCCCTGGGCATCTGCTGCCACACAGGCCCCGGCGCTCTGGGAATCGGCTGCTCCTGCCGTCCGGCACGGCCGTAAGCGCGTACGATCCTCTGTTCCGAAAAGAAAACGGCCGTAAGCGCGTACGATCCTCTGTTCCGAAAAGAAAACGGCCGTAAGCGCGTACGATCCTCTGTTTCGGAAAGAAACGTTCCGCAAACTCCGGAGCCGTCCGTTCCGTACACATCGGGAAAATTCTCCGTCAAACGAGCCAAATGACAAAACAGCAGAAACGCGGACTTTCGGAACGCGTCTCCGGCCCCCGCGATCTCACCGGTCAAATAAAAATTCGCTCAGCACATAATTGCTGATATCGATGCCGAAGTCACTGAGCCGCACGTAAGGGCTCTCCACCACGATCAGCCCGTTCTCCTGGAGGTTCTTCAGCTGTTTGCCGTACACATTCCACATGTTCTGTCCAAAGCGTGCCAGGAATTCACTTCCTGACACGCCTTTTATCATCCGCAGCCCCAGGATCATGAATTCTTCCATCTTGTCCTTTTCCGACAGCTCCGTGATCTCCTGATGGAGCCGCCAGTCCGCTTCGTCCGCGCGCATATTGATCTTCCGGTATGCTTCCAGATCCGTCTCATTGCGGAAGCGGAAGCCCTGTATGTAGGAGGAAGCGCCCAGCCCCAGGCCCAGATATTCTACGCCGGTCCAGTAACCGATATTGTGGCGGCACTCATAGCCGGGCAGCGCGTAATTGGAGATCTCATACCGTGTAAACCCGTGCTCCCGCAGGACGTCGCGGGTCGCGTAATAGATCTTCCTTTCCTCCTCCTCCGGCGGCAGAAGCTCCGGATGGTCATGGTACGTCTCATAAAGGGAGTCCCCTCTTCGATCATCAGGCTGTAAGCCGAAATATGCTCCGGCTTCAGCATCAGCACCTGGCGCAGAGTATTTTTCCAGGACGCGAGGGTCTGGCCGGGAAGCGCCGACATCAGGTCGATGTTCACATTATCAAAACCGGCCAGCCGCACCCGCTGGTAGGTCTTTAAAAATTCCTCAAACGTATGGATGCGCCCCAGCGTTTTCAGCTCCTGATTATCCGCAGACTGAAGCCCCAGACTGATACGGTTGATGCCGCAGGCGCGGTACGCCTCCAGCTTTTCCTGTTTCAATGTGCCCGGATTGGCCTCGATCGTGATCTCCGCCCCCGGCATCACATCGAAACAACGGCGCACGCTGGCCAGGATCGCAGTCACATCTTCCGCTTTCAGGATCGAGGGAGTGCCGCCGCCCAGGAAAACGCTGACGACGCCGTAACCCTGATAATAGTCGCTCTCCCTCTCGATCTCCAGAAGCAGCTGCTCCACATACCCGTGCTGCGACAACTCGCTGGCCGGCCCGGACAGGAAGTCACAGTACAGGCATTTCCTGGCGCAGAAAGGGATATGGATATATAATTCCAACGGCTGTCTCATCACGCGCTCCTTTCCTGTGATCCGTGCGTTTACCGAATGCTGCCGCCGCCCGGTCCGCTTACTCCTCGTCCAGCTTCAGCACGCTCATAAAGGCTTTCTGCGGGATCTCCACATTGCCGATCTGGCGCATCCGCTTCTTGCCCTCTTTCTGTTTCTCCAAAAGCTTCTTTTTGCGGGTGATATCGCCGCCGTAACATTTGGCCAGCACATCCTTGCGCATGGCTTTCACCGTCTCACGGGCGATGATCTTGCTGCCGATAGCCGCCTGGATCGGGATCTCGAACAGATGCCGCGGGATCTCGTCTTTCATCTTCTCACACATTTTTCGCCCCCGCTCATAGGCCGAGTCCGCGTGTACGATAAAGGACAGGGCGTCGATATATTCCCGGTTCACCAAAATGTCCAGCTTCACCAGCTCCGACCGCTGGTACCCCTTGATCTCATAATCCAGGGACGCGTAGCCGCGGGAACGGGACTTCAGCGCGTCAAAGAAATCATAAATGATCTCATTTAACGGAAGCTCGTACCGCAGGATCGCCCTCGTCGTCTCCATATACTCCATCCCCAGGTATACGCCCCGCCGTTCCTGGCACAGCGTCATAATCGCTCCTACGTACTCGGTGGTCACCATGATCTCCGCGCTGGCTACCGGCTCCTCCATATAATCGATCTCCGTCGGATCCGGCATATTGGACGGGTTGGTCAGTTCGATCATATCGCCGTTCTTTTTGTGTATCCTGTAAACCACGCTGGGCGCGGTCGTCACCAGGTCCAGGTTATATTCCCGCTCCAGGCGCTCCTCGATGATCTCCAGATGCAGAAGTCCCAGAAAACCGCAGCGGAAGCCGAATCCCAGTGCCACCGACGTCTCCGGCTCATAAAAGAGAGAGGCGTCGTTGAGCTGCAGCTTCTCCAGCGCGTCCCGCAGATCGCCGTACTTGGCCCCGTCCGCGGGATAAAGGCCGCAGTAAACCATGGATGTAACCTTTTTGTAACCTGGCAATGGCTCCGCGCAGGGGCGGTTCTTGTCGGTGATCGTGTCCCCGACTTCCGTATCCTTGACGTTTTTGATGCTGGCGGTAATGTAGCCGACCATGCCGGCGCTGAGCTCCTCGCAGGGGATCAGCTGGCCCGCCCCGAAATATCCCACCTCCACGACTTCTTCCTCGGCTCCGGTCGCCATCATGCGGATCACGGTCCCTTTCCTCACGGTCCCGTCCATCACGCGGCAGGAGACGATGACCCCCCGGTAGGAATCGTAAAGAGAGTCGAAGATCAGGCATTTTAACGGCGCGTTCGGATCCCCTTTCGGCGCGGGAATCTTCTCCACGATGGCCTCCAGCACGTCGTCCACGTTGAGTCCCGTCTTGGCGGAGATCCTGGGGGCGTCGTGGGCCTCCAGACCGATCACATCCTCGATCTCGGCGGCCACCCGGTCCGGCTCCGCGCTGGGCAGATCGATCTTATTGATGACCGGGAAGACCTCCAGGTTGTGGTCCAGGGCCAGGTACACGTTGGCCAGCGTCTGGGCCTCGATCCCCTGGGCCGCGTCCACCACCAGGACCGCCCCGTCGCAGGCCGCCAGGCTGCGGGAAACCTCATAGTTAAAATCCACATGCCCCGGCGTGTCGATCAGATTGAAGATATACTCCTCTCCGTCTTTCGCCTTATACACGGTTCGGACCGCCTGGGCCTTGATCGTGATGCCCCGCTCCCGCTCCAGATCCATATTGTCCAGCACCTGGGCCTGCATCTCGCGGCTGGTCAAAAGGCCTGTCCGCTCGATGATCCGGTCCGCCAGCGTGGATTTGCCGTGGTCTATATGCGCAATGATACTGAAATTTCGAATCTTTGACTGATCAATGGTCGGCATATCGCATTTCCTTCCTGTAAATCCTGTATTCTCTGTCAGAGTATACCATTTTTTCGCCGAGGTTGCAACCGGACAAAACAAATCTTCCCGGAGCCGGTCTTCGTCCCCCCATTCGCCGAGCGCGGTGTCTTTCCCGGGCGTTTTCTTTCCCTTGCCATATTTTCACCGGTATGTTATAGTGAGGGGAACAAGTTTTCCGCGCAGACCCGAATTTTAGGAGGCTAGATCGTGAGACACGACCGATTTTCGATACGTTCCATTTTGTTTTTCGTCCTGACCGGCGCCATTTTTTCCTTATGCACAGTCACCGCCGGCAGCCGGACGCTGGCGGAAGCCGCGGCGCGGTTTCTGCTGTATACGTTCCTGTTCGCCGTACTCACGTACGCTTTGTCAAGGCTGGGGCATTTCCTTACGCGCATGGAGCCCCGCCGTCTGCCGGGACGCCTCTCTTTCCTGAACAATCCCCGGCGCAGGCACATTCTTCTCTTTTTCATTCTCCTGATAGCCTACTTCCCTACCTTTCTGGCGCTGTGCCCGGCCGTGTTTAACTACGACGGGCCGATCGAAGTCTACCAGTTTTTAGGACCGGACGGCAAACTCAGCGCGCACCATCCCCTGGCCCATTCCCTGTTTCTGACCGGCTGCCTCCGGCTGGGGTACCTGCTCACGGGAAGTTATAATAAAGGGCTGATGCTGTACAGCTGCCTGCAATGGCTCCTCTCCGTTTCCGTATTTACGTACCTGTTTATCTGGATGGAGCGGAGACGCACGCCATTCTGGGTTCAGGCCCTTTCGTTTCTGTATCTGGTTCTGAACCCGTTTTTCCACATCCTGATCTTCTCTACGACCAAGGATACCATATCCGGCATCCTTTTCCTGCTGCTGTTCCTAAAGCTGCTGGATCTGACCGAGCGCCCCGCGCTTTTTTCCAATGTCCGCGAGTGTCCCAAAGACTGGCTGCTGTTCATGCTCAGCGCAGTGGGCATGTGCGTCTTCCGAAAACCCGGCTACTATATCCTGGCATTCACATGGATCGCCTGCCTGATCCTGCTGCCCGGGATCCGCCGGACTCTGCTGCGCACTCTGGGGATCGCGACTATCCTGAGCTGGTTCCTGATGGGACCCCTTATCGACCTGGTGGGAATCCCGAAAGGAGACGCCCGGGAAATGCTCAGCCTGCCCATCCAGCAGACGGCCGCCGTCTGGTACGGCCACACTCACGGTCAGATCACGCTGGAACCGGAGGAGGCCGCCGATATCCTGGAACTGATCCCCGAATCATCCCTTAACTCCTACCATTCTCAGATCTCGGATCCCGTTAAATCCGGCTTCCGGACAGAGGTTCTGAAAGCCGATCCGGGACGCTACGTAAAATTGTACTTAAAACTGGGACTGAAATATCCCGATATCTACTTTGACGCAGCCAGAAATATGCTTTCAGGCTTCTGGGCCATGGGCGACCGCTGCCATTTCATGTACCTGCTGTATACGGACTCTTTTCCGGGGCTTCTGCAGGACGTCTGCTTTACCTACCGGAAAAATTTTCTTCCGGCCTATCGGGCGTTTCTGGAGGGAAGCATCCAATTTATCGACCGCACCCCCGCGCTGCTGGACATATTCGGGCCGGTAATGCCGGTCTGGCTCATGTTCGCCTGCATGATGCTGGGCGTCGCCGGACAGCGGCGGGAACTGACCGCCTCCTGCTTCCTGCTCTTCGGACAATGGGGCATCCAACTGCTGAGTCCCGCCGTCCTGATCCGCTACGCGTTCCCCATGATGGTCTGCCTGCCCGCGCTCCTGGCCCTTTTGTCTGAGGGAATGCGGGAAAATGGAACGTCACCCGCCAAGCACCATATCCAATAGTTCCGCTAACGGCTCCATGGCGTTTAACGCTTCCTCATAGGTATTGGTCTGGGCCCCTACCTCGATCAGCGCCGACCGGGGCCTGACATGGAGATTGTACCGAAGTCCTTTCAGATAGATCTTCCGCGTCAGACCGGGATAGTATGCCGCGGCGTCCAACTGCATCTGGAGGCTGAACGCCAGGTTATCCTCCCGGTAAGGATTGGGCAGATATTCGATCGGACCGTCCGGCGTCTGACTCATTCCGTTGAAAAACATGATCGGCGCCGTCGGTTTGCCGTCGATCTGGTATACCATATGCAGGCTCTCGCTGACGCCGTCCCTGTGTACGTCCAAGACCACCTGGATCGAGGGATTCTGCTGCAGGATCGCCGTAACGCCCTCCAGCGCGTAATTGTAAGCGTGGTTCCTGTCCAGCTCCCCGGCCATGATATCGTATTCGCTGGTATCGTGGATCACCTGATACCCTTTTTCCTGCAAAAGCTCCGTCAAATAATTGCCGATGCCCACCACCGTCGCTTCCTTATTATCAGTCCCATAATCCGCGAACGTTTCCTGAGAATGGGTATGGTAGATCAGGATCTGCGGCTCGCTGCCGGATTTCTCGATGGATAAGTCCTTTCCCAGCAATATCGCGGCATCCATCTCTTCCCGCCCCGCCGTGGTGGAAGAATGCACGCTGTAAAAGTTCTTCATCAGAAAATCATAGTCCATCAACTGCTCCAATATGTAACCTTTTCCGGTAACCTTTAACCCATCCCGAATATGATACGCCGGCGTTCCCAAGGTCAGAGCGCGGACCGCAGGCTCTTCCATATAGGACGAAACCAGCCCCGTCCGGACATCCGCATCTCCAGGCACAGACGGATCGTCGCTTCCATCCTCTGCAGGCTGGCTTTCGCCTCCGGCCGTCTCTCCCGGTGAATCTGATCCGTCTGAGGGATCATTCCCATACATATCCTGGTTTCCCGGCCCGGACTGCAAAGACTGAGCGGACTGGCTGTTGTCTCCATCCGTCTCTCCCGATGTACCCGACCCGCCTGCGGGATCATTCCCAGCTATATCCTGCTCTCCCGGCCCGAACTGACTGGACAGCCCGGATTGGCCTGCCGGATGCTCCCACGCGCCCGCCAAACTGTTCTCATCCCCGTACATCAAAAGATATCCCGCCTCTTCCCGATATCTCTGCCCCGCTATATACCCCGCGTAGGAGGGATCCGGGTCCGACCGGTCCGCCTGTTTTTCACTTTTCTCTGCCATCAGTCTCCAGAGCGGGAACCGTTCTGCCAGCCATTCCGTCAGCCACACCGCCGCTTTTTCCGCCGCCTTTCCATCCCAGACCGGCGCATCGTTTCGCCCGCCCGATTCCCCAACTGATTCCGTCATTCCGCGGTTCGCTTCTTTCTCGTTCTCTTCCGCTTCTCTTACTCTGCCGCCGTCTCCCGCCGCACCAGACAGCGCGTCCTTTTCTTTTTGCATACGGCAGACCGGCACCTGCCGCCACAAAAGCGTCCCCATCTTTCTTGCCAGCCATTTTCTCCCATCTTCCAGCGCCTGCGCCGTTCTTTCGCTTTCCGCCGCTTCCCGCACGCGTCCCATCCACGAATCCTTTACTGCCAGCGCTTTATAAAACCACGCGGCCAGCAGGACCAGGAGCACCGCCAGCATGATCCCCCGCAGCGCCCTGTCGATCTGTACCCGCCGTCTTCGCCCGCCCCATTTCCTCAATATCCTTTCACCGCCTATCCGTCAACCTCGGTCATCGTTCCAACAGCAGAAAAGCGCCATACAGGCTGCATCTGCCTGTCATCACGCTTGCACACCCATTTTCTACAGTCAAGCCCTCCGCTCCGCAGGGTTTCATACACCGCTGTGCCGCAGAAATGAGCTCTTTCGTCACTGGCATCCATGCTTTTGGCGGCAGGCTTCCATACGCCGCTATATCACAGTGAGGAACTCCTCCATCGCCGCACCCACGCTTCCGACAGTAGAACTCCACACGCCGATCTGCCGCGGAAACGAGCCGCCCCCACCGCTGCACCCATGCTTCCGGCGCAGGATTTTCATACGCCGGTGTACCGCGGAAACGAACCGTCTGAACTGTTATCAATCTATGCGGCAGCTCGCCGGTCCACGCCAGCTAAAATACATTTCTCACGGATC
This sequence comes from uncultured Lachnospiraceae bacterium, assembly GCA_947628025.1. Lineage (GTDB taxonomy): Bacteria > Bacillota > Clostridia > Lachnospirales > Lachnospiraceae > UBA3402. The sequence continues at coordinate 13,742 of CANQYH010000042.1, forward strand.
TGCGGTCCTCCATCCACAGGCGGTCCATCCGTAGTCCTGTTCACCCCCAGTCCGACTCATCCGCGATTCGGTTCATCAGCGATTCGATTTATCTAAGATCCAACTCATCCATGATCCGGCTCATCCACGGTTCAATTCATCCATGATCCGGCTCATCCACGGTTCAGTTCACCCGTGATCCGGCTCATCCATGATCCGACTCATCCGTGATCCGGCTCATCCACGGTTCAGTTCATCCATGATCCGGCTCATCCACGGTTCAGTTCACCCGTGACCCAGCTCATCCGTGATCCGACTCATCCGTGATCCGGCTCATCCGCGGTCCAATTCACCGTAAGCAATCCACCTCACCCGCGCTCCGGTTCTTCCTCGTCCTCCTCTTCCCCGAAAAAGGCCCCGTGGATCCCTTCCGAAATCGTAAAGCTCAGCCGTTTCACCGTCTGGTCAATATCCGGCGGCGTCACATACAGGCTCCCAAACTCCGGCTCCAGCAGTTCGCAGATCAGCTGATACTGATCGTCCGGTTCCAATTGGTCCAGATAATCCCCCATCCCTTTCGTCTCCATATGGCTCCACAGAGTCCCGATCATGCTGGAGATCGTGTCATGGACGATGGCCGCGGCTCCCACAACCGTAGGCACGCCGATGGCCACCACCGGAACTCCCAGGCTCTTATAGGTCAGGCTGTGCCTGTGGTTGCCCACGCCGGAGCCCGGCTGGATCCCCGTATTCGTCAGCTGGATCGTCGTCCCCAGCCTGCGGATGCTCCTGGCCGCCAGCGCGTCGACCGCAATGATCAGGTCCGGCGAAGTCTCATGGAGGATCCCGCCGACGATCTCCGCCGTCTCCATACCCGTCTGAGCCAGCACGCCGGGCACGATGCCGCTCAGGACCGCCTTCTCCGGCAGGCCCTGCGCCGTCTGCAGATTCCGGTTCACCCGCAGATTGCCCAGCACGGCCGGTCCCAGCGCGTCCGGCGTCACCGACGGATTACCCAAACCCACCGCCAGCACATGGAGCGGTCCGCATACTGGCAGAACGCGGGCCTTTTTCAGGTTCCCTACCATGCGCTTCAGCTGACAGGCCAGTTCCTGGGCCACTTCTTTATGATAATCCTCATCCTGGTAACCTAATTTTTGCGCCTCCATGGTAATATAGGTTCCCTCCGGTTTTCCCATCGCCCTGGCTCCGGCGGCATCCAGGATCTCCACTTCCGTCATTTTGATCGAGCTTGCGGCTTTCCTCCATTCCCGCAGGGAAACCCCCGCCACTTCTCCCCCATTTCCGGGAAAACTTTCTTTTTCCTCCACCGCCAGATCGGTCCGGATCTCAAACATACGGCCTGTCTCCTTTCATCGGTCTTTCTGTGGTAGTTTTGCAAAAATCCGCCGAAATATGTATTGACAATCCCCATTAAATCCTATAAAATACTAGCGTATGTTTACATTCAAACTGTCCGTGTCCAGGCTTTGATGCAAACCAGAAAATACAA
>CANQYH010000043.1 GCA_947628025.1 uncultured Lachnospiraceae bacterium
CTCACGGGCGAGGTCAAGGACCATATCTCCCGGCTGGAAGAAGCGGACCGGGAGAAGGAGCTGTGCCTGCAGGAGAAGGCCAGCAATGATCAGTACTACCGCGGTGAGATAGAGCGCCTCACAGCTGAGATGCAGGATAGCGTCCAGAAATGGGAAATACTTGGCCGCGAGAAAAATCAAATTGAACAGGAGGCGGCCGCGGAAAAGAGGCGCAGCTGTGACGAAATAGAGAACCTGACGAAGGAAAAGCAGGGATACCTTCTGCGGTTAGAGCAGGCAGAGCAAGAGGCATCCGGCTATGCAGAGAGATGCGCTGTGCTTCAGGGCAAGATCGAAGATGCGCAGGCCCGCGAAAAACAGTCGGCAGCCCAGCAGGCACAGCAGTGCAAACAGCTGCAGGAAGAACGGGACGCATACAAATGCGAGAGGGATGCATGCGCGGTCGAACTGGGTCTCCTGCAGGCCGAAATGCAGAATATATCCCAGTCACGGGGTTATCACCTGCTCTGCAGGTATTACCTCACGCGGGACAAGCTGCTTCCGAAAGGGAGCAGAAGGCGGGAGCTGGTGAAGCGGGCGGCACAGGCCGTTTTGCCGAAAAAATGCCTCCCGGCTCCGACTGTGCCGCAGGTCGTACCGGAGGAACAGACCGGTCAGTTCTATACCCGTGATGAACTGGCCAGGCAGGACTGGTGCCGGGCCCATCCGCTGAGGACCGACGTCGTTTTCAGCATCGTTGTGCCGGTATTCAATACGCCCATTCCCGTACTCCAGGCGATGATCTTCTCGGTAAAGGACCAAATATACCCTCACTGGGAGCTGTGCATCGCGGATGCAAGTCAAGACCGCGATGACATCATGTACCTCGTGGAGCAGCTTTCTCTGGACTGCGACAGGATAAAATACAAAAAGCTGGCGGAGAATAGGGGGATATCCGGCAATACGATCGAGGCCCTCGCCATGGCGACGGGCGGGTTTATCGCGCTGCTGGACCACGATGACATGATCGCGCCCAACGCGCTGTACGAATATGCGGCCGCGCTGGAGAACGATCCGGAGATCGACTTTCTCTACAGCGACAAGGATATGGTGGATGAGACCGGAACGCACCGGCTGAACCCGCTGTATAAGCCGGAGTATTCGCCGGAGATCATGTACAGCGCAAATTATCTCACCCATTTCTGTGTGATGCGCAGGGAAGTGCTGGAGAGGACAGCTGGATACGATCCCCGTGCAGACGGAGCGCAGGATTGGGATATCTTCCTGAAGATGATGGCGCAGACGTCCCGGTTCAAACGGATAGACAGGATCCTGTACCATTGGCGCATCATTTCCACTTCGGTCGCCTCCGGCGTGGGGGCCAAGCCCTATGCGCTGGACGCGCAGATATATGCGCTGCAAAAATACATAGACGAAAAGAACTGGCCCGGCAAGGTCTATTTCCAAAACATAGCCCTTAGCCGCATCAAGGTCGACTGGAAGTTTGCGGAGAAGCCGGTCGTTGCGGTCGCGGCGGTCTCCGACAGCGGAAAGAAGCCGGTGGAGATCGACGGCTGTGCGGAGCAGATATTGCTCCGCCGCGACGGAAGCGGATGGGACAGCCTGCTGGAAAAGAGCAAGGCGGATGTGCTTTTGTTCGTGGACGCAGATGTGTGTCTTGCCTTTTCGGAGGGATTGGCCGGCGAGCTTGCCGCCTGGGCGATGCATCCGGAGATCGGGTTTGCGGCGCCGCAGCTGCGCGCGGGGAATAAGATCGTCAGCTGCGGCCTCGTATATGACGACGGTGCCGTGATGGACCTTTTCGGCGGCCATGACGTTGGCTTTTACGGCCAGATGGGACACAGCGAGTGGTACCGCGATCTCAGCTGCTTCCGCGGCGTATGCCTGGCGGTGGAGCGCAGGAAGTTCCTGGAGTTTGCCTCCTTCCGCACAGAAACGGGTGTATTCGCTCTGAGCGCCGAGGGCTTTGCGGCACTGGATCAGGGGCTGCGGAACGTGTATGACCACTATGCGTGGGTAGATGTGGACACGGCGCATCTCCCGACGGCAGATCAGCTCACCGCGGCGTTCAAACAGCTGCGGCTGTGTATGAACGTCCCGGAGACCGATCCATATTTCAATAAGAACTGCACGATCGACGTAGTGCGGAAGAAACAGACCGCGGCTGCGTCCGCGCCGGCTGTCCCGCTGGACAAGTATACGCAGGACGCGATGATACTGGCGTCGCTCTATGACTTTACCCACGAGAACATCCGGAAAAACAACGCGGTGGTGCACAACGGCTATGCCGGCGGCGTCAGGACCATGGTATGGTTCCTGCAGGAATTCGATTACGTCTTCTACGCGGGCCTGTATACCATATTCAGAACAGCCTCCTATCTTCAGCGCAGGCACGGCATCCGACACACATTCGTGTTCATCTCCGGCGTCACGGCGGAGGAGATGATGGAGCGCGTATGCGCCGGTTTCCCGGAGCTGGGCTCCTGCAAGGCGTACAGCATCTCTTCGCCCGGCCAGCTTGGTGATATTCCGGGCGCCGACGGGGGCGTGTGTACTCTTTGGACGACGGCATATTACCTTTTGAAGTTCAACAAGGTGAAACGGAAGTTTTACTTTATCCAGGACTATGAGCCGTTGTTCTATCCCGGCGGTTCCACCTATGCACAGACTGAGGCGACCTACCGTTTCGGTTTTTATGGCATAGCCAACACGCAGGGAATGAAGAACGTGTATGAGGCCGAATACGGCGGCAGAGCCGTCAGTCTGGACCCATCGGTGGATACCGGTATTTTCTATCCCGATCCGGACAGACAGTACGAAAAACGGCGATATACGGTGTTCTTCTACGGCCGGCCCGGCCACCCCCGCAATGGCTTTGAGCTGGGCGCGGAGGCGCTGAAGGAACTGAAGCGCCGGATGGGAGACAGGCTGCGTATCGTAACGGCCGGCGCCAACTATGACGCCGGGCAATACGGTCTGAGCGGCATCGTGGAGAACCTGGGGCGTTTGAAGGTGGAGCAGACCGGCGACCTTTACCGCAGGTGCGATGCGGGTCTTGTGATGATGTATACGCGCCACCCGTCATATTTGCCCTATGAGCTGATGGCCTGCGGCTGTTGTGTCGTGTCGAATTATAACGCATACACGACGTGGTTTTTGAAAGACGGAGTCAACTCCGTGGTGTGTGAGCCGTCGGCGAGCAGCATCGCGGAGGCTGTCGAGGACATCCTCAAAGATGCGGCCAGGCGAAAGCAGATCAGCGAACAGGGGGCGAGCCAGATAAAGAACAATAATCCCAGCTGGGATGAGTCGCTGGAAAAGGTCGCCCGATTCATCCAGTCGCCTGACGAATGCAAGTGAGCGCGTGCCGGAATGGGCTGTTATATCCGTTTGCCAGGTAAATTCTTCCGTTCTTTGCGGGAGAATGGCCTTCGGCGCACCTGGACGAAGGTCCGGGAAAAAGTGCTGTACCGGCGGAACTGTTCCGTCGCGGTAAAACCGTCGGAAGAGCAGAGAGCCAGGAGAGAATACCCCCTTTCCGGCCGGATCAAATTCAGCGTCGCCGTGCTGCTTTTCAACACGCCGGAGGACGGCCTTCGGGAGATGATCCGGTCTGTGCTGGACCAGACCTATGGGAACTGGGAGCTGTGCCTGGCGGATGGAAGCGACGAGGCCCACTCGTATGTGGGAAGGATATGCGGAGGATATGCCGGCAGGGAAAAGAGGATAAAGTACAGAAGACTGGAAGAGAACAAGGGCATATTCGATAACACGAACGCCTGCATCGCCATGGCGACAGGCGGCTATATCGCGCTGCTGGACCACGACGACGTGCTGGCGCCCAACGCGCTGGAGGCGAACGCAGCGGCCATCATGGAGACTGGGGCAGACGTACTGTATTCGGATGAGGACCACATCGCGGCAGATGGCAGGCATGTCTATCCGTTTTATAAGCCGGACTGGTCTCCGGACCTGCTCTACAGCCAGATGTATGCCTGCCACCTTCTTGTGATCCGGAGGGAGCTTTTTGAGCGCGCAGGCGGTTTTCGGGCGGAATACGACGGCAGCCAGGATTATGATCTGATGCTCCGGCTGGCGGAGCAGACGGATAAGATATGCCACATCCCGCAGCTGCTGTATTCATGGCGGGAGGGCGGTTCCTCGACGGCCACCGATCCGGACGCCAAGCCATACGCCCATGAGGCCGGCCTGCGGGCGCTCGATGAGCACCTGAAAAGGAAGTACGGCCAGGGCGCCTATGCGGAGGAGACGGAACACCGCTTTGTCTATGATCCACGGTTTGCATCTGATCTGCCGCTCGTCTCTATCATCATCCCATTCAAGGACCGCCGGCGGATGACAGATGCGTGTGTTCAAAGCATCCTGCGGAACAGCACATATAAAAAATATGAGATATTGCTTTTGAACAACTGTTCCCGGAAAAAGAGCACGGCGGTATGGATGGAAAGGATACAGCGGCAGGATGAGCGCATCCGCGTCATCGATGCGAACATGGAGTTCAATTGGTCAAAGCTGAACAATTTCGGGGTCAGTCGTTCAAATGGGGACGTGTTCGTGTTCCTGAACAACGACACCAGGATCATCAGCGGCGACTGGCTGGAACGCCTGAGTGAAAATGCTCTGCGCCCCGATGTGGGGGCCGTGGGAGCGCTGCTGCTGTACCCGGACGATACGATCCAGCATGCCGGCGTCGTCGTGGGGGTCGGCTGCGGAGCGGAGCATATCTACAAGGGGATGGGGCAGGAGTACTGTGGAAGCCCCTTTGTCTCCCCTATGGTGAGCCGAAACGTGCTGGCGGTGACAGGCGCCTGCATGGCCATATCCAGGCGGACCATGGAGCGGGTCGGTGGATTTGACGAGGGTTTCATCATCTGTGGCAGCGATGTGGAGTGGTGCATCCGTGCGCATGAGAACGGGCTTTTGAACAGGTATGACGCCAGGGTACGGCTGTATCACCTGGAATCCAAAAGCAGAGGCGCAAGCATCCCGGAGGTCGATTTTCAAAAGTCGGCGGATGTATACGCGCCTTACCAGAAAAACGGCGACCCGTTTTTCAATGTGCATCTGGACATACACCCTTTACTCCAAAGGAGAGTGCGGCCCCGGTGAAGCTGGCCAGCTTTGTTAAATTATTAAAGAGAAAGCCCCTCGCGGTGAAGACATATCACGCGCTCAAGCGGGCGCTCATGTCATCCAGTGGCTTTGAGGTGCCTGAGATCGGACCGCTCAACGCCCGCAGGGGGACAGAGAGCGGAAAGCTGCGGCTGAACCTTTTGGTCCCGTCGGTGGATCAGATGGACGTATTTGGCGGGATAGCAACGGCGCTTCGGTTTTTTGAAGCGCTGAGAAGGGCGTGCTGCTGCGAGGCAAGGATCATCGTGACGGACCGGGCGGTGAATGAAAAAACGTCGGTCACGCCGGATGGTTATGTGGTCTGCGGCTGTGAACAGGACAGCGGCGAGGAGCTGCAGGTCATCTCCATGAACGACCGGCATGGACAGACGATACCGGTCCGCAGGAACGATGTTTTCGTCGCCACCGCCTGGTGGAGCGCCTATGTCGTGTCGGACGTCATCCGCTGGCAGGCAGAGACTTTCGCCGCGGAGCCGAGACCGCTCATCTATATGATCCAGGACTATGAGCCGTGTTTTTATGGGTGGTCCAGCCGATACATGCTGGCAGAGAGCACATACCGGATGGATATCCCCATATATGCCGTCATCAATTCCGGCATGCTAGCGGAGTTTTTTAAGCGGAATGGATATTCTTTTGCCCGCAGCTGGCAGTTTGATCCGGTCCTGAACGACAGTCTGAGACGGTATCTGCCGGAGCGGGGAAGCAGGATAGCGAAGAAAAAGCAGATCCTGGTCTATGGCCGGCCGTCGGTGAGCAGAAATGCCTTTGAGCTTTTGGTATATGCCCTCAAGCGCTGGCGCGAACAGCAGAAGGACGCGGGGGAATGGACGTTGCTCTCCGCCGGGGAACAGCATGGCGACGTGGAGCTTGGCGGGGGGATGGTCCTGCGGTCGGTAGGCAAGCTGCCGCTGGACGAGTACGCGAAGCTGCTGCTGGATACATATGCGGGCGTCTCGCTGATGGTGTCGCCTCACCCCAGCTATCCGCCGCTGGAAATGGCCGCGTTTGGCGTGAGGACGATCACCAACCGGTATGCCAACAAGGACCTTACAGGTTTCAGCGGGAATATCACGAGCCTGCGTGCCTGTGACCCGGCGGGCATCGCGGACGCGCTGTGCGCGGCCTGTGACAGTTTTTCCGGCGAGGGCTGTGTGGACGCTGACGAGGCGTATCTCACCGGCGGCGCGGGATATGATGACGTCGCGAAAGAAGCGGCGCAGGCCCTGGCGGGAGCGCTGTAAAGCACAGGATGTCAATATCGAACAGATCGGAGAACGCAAAATGCTGAAGATGTCAAAATGGGTGCGATGGGGCAGTATCGCGCTGTTCCTTCTGGCGACGGCACTGCTGCTGATGTTCTGCCATAACGACGAGCAGTTTTTGACCGTCAGTCTGAATCAGGAGGCGCAGAATGCGGCGGCGCCGGAACTGACGTCGGAGACAACATACTTTCAGACAGTTCCCTGCCTGTTCGACGGTGTGGAGCGGGTCGGGTTCCAGTTCGCGAATTACGGTGACCGGGAGAACAGCGGTACTGTCAGGATCAGTGTCTTTTCCGCGGGGGCGCCTGTGGGTTCCTGCGAACTGAACGCGGCGCAGATACCGGACGGACCATATCTGTACATTGACCTCTATCGACCGGTCTCCTCGGGAGAGGTGCTTGAGTTCCAGATATCAAGCGACAGCCCCGCCGGGCAGGGCGTCACCCTCTGGACGACGGAAAACCCCACCCTGGACAAGAGCGGGGCGCGGTTTTCCGTGAACGGTCAGCCCCAGAGCAAGCAGCTGAATATGTCCTTTGAATATGAAAGCCCTAGGCTGTCCAAGCAGTTTTTGGCGCCATTCGCCCTGTGCTGCCTTTTGCTGCTGGCCACCGGCGTGCCCCGCTATTACTATGACCGGTACCGGGAGAACGGGCGGGGAAAGCGCCTGGCCCTGTATCTGCTCCTGCTGCTGGGCGGGACGGTGATCCTCTGTCTGCGGGACCTGCAGTTCATCAGCACGCCCATCATATATGGGGAGGATGGATGGTTCCTGTCCAGGCAGCTGGATCAGGGGATACTGAAAACGCTGTTTGCGACCAGAGGCGGCGGGGCCAGCGACTTCTCCAATACAGGCGTATATCTGTGTATCTGGCTGGCGCAGAGGATCAACATGCTGCTCAACGGGTACAGTCTGGCGGCGTATCCCTTCTGGGCCGGGGTCACGGCCAACCTCTACATCGCTTTCACCGCCGTGGCGGGGTATCGCGCCTTTGAACTGCTGTGCGGGAAAAAGGCGGGCATAGCCGCCTACGCGTCCGTCATTTTTATGAATTTGGGCGGGAGCGCTGCGGAGGTGCTAGGCCGGCCGCTGAATACGGCCTTCCTCTGGACGGCGACAGTGGCGTTTTTGCTGATGATCCAGTACGAGGAGGACAACGGCTTTTCTGCGAAGTCCCTGCTGATCGGGGCGGCCTGCCTGGTGGGCGCGTTCACATTCCCGGTCTGTTTTTTGGAGATCGGCGGTTTTCTGGCGGCCATGTCGTGGCGCTGCGCCAAGGACAAGGGGTGGCAAAGACGCGTTTTCGGAAATCTGCTGCTGATCGTCACCTTTGCGGTGGGCCTGTTCATGCTGCCGCGGCTGCTGACCAGCGAAGGAGCAGGCAGCGCTTATATATATAAGCCGGAAGGGGCCATCGAGTTCTTCCTGGCCCGGCATATCCTGTTCTTCCTGGCGGCGCCCTTCTATACGAAGCTCAGCGATCCGCTCACGCTCGCGCTGACGGCCCTCTATATGGCCCTCGTGATCTGGGCGGCTGTCGTCCGGATCAAAAAGACCAAGAGCCTTTTCAATTCCTATACGCTGTTTGCCGCGCTGGCGCTGGGGACCTGCTTTGCCTCGGCGTTCATGCGCCGGACGATGACACAGCTGTTTGGCACATATGGGAGCAGCTTTCCGGATCGGTATTATTACGCCTGCAATATCCTGGCGTTCATGCTGTTCGCCTATGCCGGCTGCGTGATCATGGGACAGTTTAAGAGAGAGAAACTGGCATCCGGCTTTTGTGCTGCACTGATCTGCCTGCTGCTGATCAATCCATACCTATTTTACTTCACAGAGCCGAATTATGGTTCTTTGTACGGCGACGGCGGCTTTACACACACGCTCGCGGAGAGCTGCCGCGATGTTTTAGAGAATACTGAGGGCGTTGATTTGGACGGGGAGATATCTATTGTTCAGTATCCCAACAGATGGACGCCATCATTCCCAGCTGAGTATGTGATCGCCACGGCGGCCGACGCCCAGCGGGATTAGAAGGAGGGCGCCCCATGAAGGAGAAAGGCATACGGGACCTGCTCAGACAGGCGGTCCGTTTCGTGGGCATCTCCGGCTGCGGCTGGCTGATGGATTTTGGCGTCTACATCGCCCTGACGGAAGCGCTCCGCTTCCCGGTGGCCTACGCCAATATGATCAGCGCCATACCGGCCGTCACGCTGGTGTTTCTGGTGTCCACCCGGAAGATATTCGCCAGCAAAAAAGGCGGCCTGCCGCTGTGGGGAAAGTACATCGTCTATTTCCTCTACCAGATGGCGCTGGTGTTCTGCGTCTCCTGGGTAGGCGAGGGACTTTTCCGTCTGCTGTCCCGAACGGCGCTGATGAACATTTCGCTCATCGCGGCGCACCTGAAGATCCTTTGCAAAATACTTATCACGCCCATCACCATGACGGCGAACTTTTTCGTGATGAAGGTCCTGTGCGAAAAGCTGTGAGGAGCGGGAAGGAGAGAAGATGAAAAAAGAGTGGTTCCCGGCGATCAACGGCTGGAAAGGGATATTGGCGATCCTCGTACTGCTGCTTCATTCTGAGCCGTTTTTCTATGGCAGGCAGGTGCATTTTGAGACCGGATATCTGGCGGTCGACTGCTTTTTTGTCATTTCCGGCTTTTTCCTGGTGCGTTCGCTGGATAAGGTGAAAGACCGGAGAGATCCGGTCGCTGCCGTGATGGCCAGCCGGCTCAAAAAGATCTACCCCCTGTATATCATCTGCCTGGGCCTTAGCCTGCTGCTCTACGCGGTCATGCCGCAGCTATCGCTGGAAAACATAGACAAGACTGCCCTCGCGGGGGAGTTTTTCATGCTGCAGATGAGCGGTTTTGTCCCCTACCCGTGCCTGAACTGGACGGACTGGTACATATCGGCCATGATGCTCGCCATGCCCGTTCTTGCCGCGCTGCACACATGGCATAAAAACAGCTTTTACCACATAGCCGCGCCCTTGCTGATCCTTGCGATCGATTGTTGGTTTTTCCAGATCAATGGGTCCCTGGATATCCATGGGAATTATTATGGCTATTTCCGGGGCGGATTCCTGCGGGCGGTATCCGGCATGTGCTGGGGCTGCCTGGCATATCAGGCTTATCAATGGTTCGCGGCGGCTGTAGATACGCTGAAGAAAAAGACCAAATATATATATATATATATATCGGTCGCGGAGGCTGTCTGTGCCGGCGTGATCCTGCGCCTGCATATCAACTGGCACCATAGCGTGTGGGACTTTTTCGTGCCGCTCGTATTCGGCGTGGCCGTGATCTGCGCGGCGCTGGGCCAGGGCGCCGTCTCCAGGGTGCTGAAGCTTCCGCCGTTTCAGTTCCTGGGCAATATCAGCACATCGCTTTTGCTGACGCAGCTCCCGGTCTTTACGCTGTATGGGATCGTCGTGACGCCTCATATGCAGTCCCATATGGTCCTGTGCCAGTGTCTGTGCATAGCGGTGCAGATACTCTGGGCGTGGTGCATCCATGCGCTCGTTGAAAAGAAGGCGGTCGCCGGTCTCTGGAGACGTATATCCGGGCGGAAATAAAGCATTATAGCAGGCCGTTGGCTTTCACGGCCAACAAGATACAGGAGGTTATGATGATGTCCGAAAAAATACTGCTGTTCATCCCCATGTACAACTGTGAGAAGCAGATCACGCGGGTGCTGGGGCAGCTGGATGAGGAGGTGCTGCGATATATCTCCAAAGTGATCGTGGTAAATAACCGCAGCACAGACGGGTCCGAGCAGACAGTACGGGAATACCTGACGAAGCACCCGGAGATACCGGCGGTCCTCGTGCGGAATACGGAGAACTATGGCCTGGGCGGATCCCACAAGGTGGCGTTCAGCTACGCCATAGAGAACGGCTTTGACCATGTGGTCGTCCTGCACGGCGATGATCAGGCAAACATACACGATATGCTGCCGGTCCTGAGCGCGGGAGCGCATCGGGAGCATGACTGCTGCATGGGCGCGCGCTTTGCCAAGGGTTCCAAACTGGTGGGCTATTCCAGATTCAGGACGTTCGGCAATCGCGTTTATGATCTCCTGTTCGCGATGGCCCTCAGAAAAAAGGTGCCGGAGCTGGGCTCAAGCCTCAAGATATATAAGACAGAACTGCTCAAAAGCCGGTACTATATCAAGTTTTGCGACGACCTTGCCTTTGATTACTGCATGACGCTGGCGTCGGGGTGCCTGAAGCAGGATTATATGTATTTCCCCATCACGTTTCGTGAGGAGGACCAGGTCTCCAATGTGAAGCTGTTCAACCAGGCGATGCGCGTGCTGAAGATGCTGGCCAGGTATATCGTCGGCCCAAAGAAGTTCATCTCTTCCGAACTGCGCGCCGCGGTGCGGGATGCATATACATTTGAGGTGATATATGAAACAAAGTGAGGATACTGCAATGAGGCCCAGGGTTTTTGTTTTGGATGTGGACGGCGTGCTGACAGACGGCGGGTTTTACTATACCGCCGAGGGCAAAGTGGCCAAAAAGTTCGGCGCGGATGACAACGACGCGCTGAGTCTGCTGCGGCCGTATCTCGATATCGTGTTCGTGACAGGGGACAAGAGAGGATTTCCGATCAGCAAAAAGCGCATAGAGGATATGCACTTCCAGCTGGAGCTGGTCAGCACGATCAAGCGGATAGACTGGATCAAGGAACGCTATGACCCGCAGGAAGTGATATACATGGGCGACGGGATCTTTGACCACTACGTCATGCGGGAGGTCGGCTACGGCATCTCCACCGGGGACGGCGACGCGCACGCAAAAAAATACGCCGACTATGTTACGGAGAGGACCGGTGGGCACCGGGCCGTGGCGGAGGCATGCCTGCACATCATGGAGAAGTTTTTTGTCCCATACAACGAAGCGCTTCTTCCGGCGGATAATATCAACTATGCCCGCGACTGGACGGTCTGAGGGAAAGATATATAAGACTTAGGAGGACGATATGAGCTATAAAGTTCTGATACCGACAGCGGGGACAGGCTCCCGCTTGGGCGGCGCAACGAGATATTTGAACAAATCTCTGGTCAGTCTGGGCAACCGCCCCGCGCTCTCGCGCATCATCGAGATGTTCCCGGAGGACACGGAATTTGTGATACCGACGGGATATAAAGGCGAATTGGTCAAGGAATTTCTGTCCCTGGCATATCCCCAGAGAAAGATCCAATTCGTCGATATCCTGCTGTATGAGGGGGAGGGGTCCGGCTTGGGCCTGACAGTGCTCTCCTGCAAGGAGTATCTGCAGGAACCGTTCATCTTCTGCTCCTGCGATACGCTGATCAACGAACCGATCCCGGCGCTGGACCACAACTGGATGGGCTATGACCACCGGGACAACAAAGAACAGTACCGCACGCTGCATATCTCCGATCAGGGGATGGTGGAGAGCATCGATGAAAAAGGCCAGGATACCTCCGGGGCAGCACAGCCGTATATCGGCTTGGCCGGTATCTATGACTGGGAGGTGTTTTGGGACGCCATGGAACAGGGCGGCGCCAACGCCATCAATCAAGGAGAGTCATATGGCCTGCGGGCGGCGCTGCCCCGCGGTATCCGTGCCCATAAGTTCACCTGGTTCGACACGGGCGTAAAGGTAGAACTGGAGGCGACTAGAAAAAGATTTGAAGAGCCAGACGCCCCCAATATCCTGGAGAAAGCCACGGAGGCGATCTGGTTTCTGGACAACCGCGTCATCAAATTCTCCACAGATACGACCTTCATTTCCGACCGCGTAAAACGATCGAAGCTGCTGCGTGGCTTTGTCCCGGAAGTCGTCGGTCATACGACCCATATGTACTGCTATGATTACGTAGCGGGAAACGTCCTCTCCAAATGCATCTCCCGGCCTATATTTGATAAGCTGCTGGACTTTTCTGAAAAATTCTGGATAAGGAAACAACTATCCGAAGAGGAATCTGCCGAATTCAGAAACAGCTGCATGAGCTTTTACCGGGACAAGACCAGCAAACGGATCGAGATGTTCTACCGGAATTTCGAAAAAGAGGACAACGCAAAATATATCAATGAAGTGGAATATCCCGCGTTGTCAGAGCTGCTGGAGCGGGTCGACTGGGACTATATCGCAGACGGCCTTCCCGGGCAGTTCCACGGAGACTATCATTTTGAGAACATCATCTATGACAATGAGAAGGATATGTTCGCGTTCTTGGATTGGCGGCAGAACTTTGAGAAGTCTCTGGATATCGGCGACATCTATTATGACCTGGCAAAGCTCAATCACGGCCTGATCGTCTGCCATGAACTGATCGCAAAAGACATGTACTCGGCATCCTGGGAGGGGGACAGGCTCACGTTTGACCTCGCGCGCAAGCAGAGCCTTGTGGAGTGTGAGCAGCGGTTCTATCAATGGCTTGCGCAAAAGGGCTATGACGTGAACAAAGTGAAGCTCATGACCGCGCTCATTTTCCTGAACATCGCCGCGCTGCACCACTATCCCTATGTTCTGCTCTTGTATGGCTTGGGCAAACAGATGCTGTATGATGCGTTGCAGGAAATGAGCGGCGCATAGACCTGGCGCGAAAACCGATATGGGAGAGCCATTTTACATCAACAAAAGAGAACGGGTGATGAATGTGAAAAGTATCTGGGGAGAAAAATGTGTACTGTCCCCGTCGCTGATCTGCTTGGACATGCTCCATCTGGAGGAGAATATACGTCAGCTTGAGCGGGCTGGCGTGAGGATGCTCCATGTGGACATTCTGGACGGGCACTTCAGTCCAAGTATGCCGCTGGGCTTTGAAACGGTGAAACAGCTCCGCCAAGCCACAGATATGGCCTTTGAGTGCCATGTGATGGGTGATCCGCCGGAGTATTTCGTGGATGAACTGCTGCAAATAGGCGTGGAGCAGATCACCTTCCATCTTGAGACGGCCCCTCACGTGGATGGGCTTCTCAATACTATACATAATGCCGGTGTCCGGGCCGGCGTGGCGCTGAAGCCGGCGACGCCGCTGTCCGCGCTGGATTATGTGCTGGACAAGTGCGACTCCGTGCTGGTCATGCAGATCAATCCGGGCTATGCCTCCCATAAGGGGGAGAGCCGGGTGCCCTATGCGGACAGGAAGGTGCGTGAGCTGCGGCGAATGATCGAAGAACGAGGCTCCAATGCAAAGATCATTTTGGACGGACGGGTATCGTTGGAAAATATCGCGGCTTATGGCAACGGAACGGCAGACATCTTCGTGGGTGGGACGACCTGCGTGTCGGTCAAGGATATTCCGGGGAGCATCGCGAGATTCAATGCTTTAAGAGAGCGTCTGTTGGGGGCACAGTGATGAAGGATTTCTCTGAACGGTACAATGCGGTGCGGCACGACGTCATCGCGGAGCTTGACACCGCTTTGGCCGGTGTCGATCTCGCCGCACTGGAGAGGCTTGCCAAGGAGATGCTGTCGGCCCAGCAGGTGTTTTTCATCGGTGTGGGCCGCGTCATGCTCTCGTTGGAGGCGATGGCAAAGCGGTTTTCCCACCTTGGTATATCGGCCCATTGTGTGGGGGATATAACAGAGCCCGCCATTACAGATAAGGATCTGCTGATCGTGGGCTCCGGCAGCGGTGTGTCGATCGTGCCGCTGGCGATCGCACGTAAGGCGAAGTCGTTCGGGGCAAAGGTCGTACATATCGGCTCCAACCCCAACAGCGAAATGTCAGAGATCGCCGATTTTATGGTGAGAGTGCCGGTGCGGACAAGACTTTATCTGCCGGATGAGGTGGAGTCCTGTCAGATCATGACGTCGCTATTTGAGCAGTCGCTTCTTGTCCTGGGAGATATTCTTGCAAAGATGATCGCTGACGCAGAGAAGATCGACTTGAAAGAGCTATGGGCATACCACGCCAATTTGGAATGAGAATTTCGGCGTCCAGTTCACGGCTGAGACGAATGGTGTGCCGCAGTTCCAGAGACTTTGCAGGCATCAGCCAGGAGGAACTTCGACCGGGTAAGGTTGGCAGCGGCAAGCTGCTTGGCTCCCGGAAACTCCCCCAGAAGGGCGTAGACAGAGGAAATATGGAGAGAAGGCACCAGCTTCTCTAGTTCCGGGAACAGGATGCAGACCAGCGGGAAACGGATCGTTTGAGCTTGGGCAGGTGATCTCCGAAAGGAGCTACGCCCTAGCATGGCTGTACTCTACGCATCATCCAGAACGATTGCGCTGGGAAAATTTTACTGATACATCCGGTTCTCACCACATCTGGAAAGACGCCGAACACTTCTTCTTTGAAGTGTTCGGCGCTTTTCTTTGTCAAATCTGCCCGAACCATGTTACCTCCGACCTGGCGGCAATCCAAAGGGGCCAAGCGGCGGGGGCACTGCTCCTGTCAGGATCGGCGTATATGCAAGGGAGATCGTGCCGTCTGGTCCTATCGGACAGAAGGTAAAGCCGTATAGAAAACAGAATCATATCGCGCCTCCCAACACTCATAGGGTGAAGGCGGGGGTGTCCGCTATGATGAGCGTGGAAGTGCTGGACGAGCTGGCAAGGGCAGATATCACTGAGCAGAACAGAGATGTGCTGGTGGACATCAGCAAGATCACGATCCGGGGGGACAGCTCGCAACAACGCCTTGCCTCCTATATGGAGCAGGTCAAAAACCCTTATTGTTTCAAAGTTGGCAATATTCCGGTAAAAATATCTTTCTCCGATGATGGTCCGACACTTGAAGATACCCTCACCCGATTCTTTAAGAGCATAAAAAAGCAGCGGCAAGTT